>VGYV01000267.1 GCA_016872855.1 Planctomycetota bacterium | reverse complement strand
GGCGAAGCCTTCGCGGTAGCTCACGTCGGCGGGATTCCGCAACGTGCGATAGAAGGCATCGAAGTAGTTCACCCCGATGCCACGGAAGGGCTTGCCCTCGTGGAGCAGCGTCCCGTCGCGGGCGACGGTGAGGCCGAGGGCCTTGCGCGGCTTGAGCAGGGGCAGGTTCCGCAGCGTCGTGCAGCCGGCAGTTGCAGCGAGAAGGGCGGACACGCACCCGCCGAGGGTCCAGGGTCGCATGGGGTCTCCTCTGTGGCAACGGGTCACTCCCCCAAGGTAGCGCGCCGGCGGCCACCAGGTCAAGGCGGGTCCTGCGGCGGGTGCCATTCGGGCTGGGGAAACGCCCGCACGGAAGCCGAAGGGGGCTACTTGCGAGGTGCTGCAGCACACCCCATTGCATGTATCTAAAGCACTGCTGGCGCAGGACTTACGTCAGAATCCCTCCCGGCAAGGCGAAAGGCCTGTGATGGACATGCGTTGATTCCGCCGGCCCGGCGGACGACAATGGGCCTTGGTGCAGCGAGCGGTTCCCCGGCAAGGGGAGGTTAAGGAGGGCCAGAGATGAGCGCGATGGCAGGGGTGCTTCACTTGGGGCTGCGCCGGGCTCACCCGGCGCGCCTGGGGGCCTGCGTCGGGTGCATCGCCTTGCTGGGGGTCGGGGCCTACGCCGTCGGGGCGTGGGCGGCAAGGACAAGGCACAGGGCGGCCTATGTGGAGAAGGACCCGCTTGTGGCCACGTGGCGCCGGGCGCGCGACGCGACGCGGAAGTACCGAACCATCCACGAGGCCGTGCGGGCGCGCGATCACGTCGCGGTTGCGGCGTTCCTGATCGCGCAGGGCGAGCCGAACGCGCTGGATGAGGTCAACCAGACACCGCTCCACGCGGCTGCGTTCCTGGGCTACGACGACATTGCGGCGACGCTCATCGCCGCAGGCGCGGACCTCAAGGCCCGAGGCAACGGCGGCCAGACCCCACTCCACAACGCGGCCATCGCATACGTCCCGTGTACGCCGATCCCCCACGCCGGCAGGCTGCGAGTGGCCGCATTGCTCATCAAGCGCGGGGCGGACCTCAATGCCAGGAACAGCCAGGGCTGGACTCCCCTCCACGTCGCGGCGTCAGCGGACCGTCCGCTTGGCCTTCAACTCTCCAGGCTGTTCCTCGAGAGCGGCGCGGACGTGGATGCGAGGAACAAGAGGGGGGATACCCCCCTTGCCGTCGCAGAGCAGAACGGGTGCCGCGAGACCGCGAAGGTCCTGGCCTCCTACGGCGGGCACTGAGGCAGGCACTTTTCCTGCCGTGTGCCCCGGAGGAAGAACATTGCGAAGTTGAACAACTCCGCAATGTTCTTCTCGGACTCCCCTCGCCGCAACGGAACCGATGGCTCAGGTCCGCGGCAACCAACGCGGCACGCACATGGGCTCCGTTGACAAATGGGGCGGTGTCCGGTACACTCTCCCCTGCAGACGTAGAGTTCCTTGCCGCCAAGCGAGGTGGGAGCCATGGCAGAGAAGACGAAGGCCGCCGGGGTGCCGAAGGCGAAGAAGATCTGGATGGACGGGGAGCTGGTGGACTGGGATAAGGCCCAGGTGCACGTGCTGGTGCACGCGCTCCACTACGGCTCAAGCGTGTTCGAGGGGATGCGCTGCTACAGCACGCCGGGCGGCCCGGCCTGCTTCCGGCTGCACGACCACCTGCACCGCCTGCGCCAGTCGGCCAAAATCTATCGCATGGACATCCCGTACACCGACGAGGAACTGGCGGCGGCGACGAAGGAGTTGATCCGCGTCAACGAGCAGCAGCGCTGCTACGTGCGGCCCATAGTCTTCCGGGGCTACGGCCCGATGGGCGTGAACCCCCTCGACAGCCCCGTCCAGGTGACCATCGCCACCTGGGAGTGGGGGGCCTACCTGGGCGACGAGGCGGCACGCACGGGCATTGACGTGTGCGTGTCGAGCTGGACCCGCCTGGCCCCCAACACCGAGCCCTCGCTGGCCAAGGCGGGCGCGAACTACATGAACTCGCAGCTCATGAAGATGGAGGCCGTGATCAACGGCTACGCGGAGGCCATCGCGCTCGACATCAACGGCTACGTGGCCGAAGGCAGCGGCGAGAACATCTTCATCGTGAAGGACGGCGGCATCGTGACCCCGCCCTCGGGGGCCTCCATCCTCCCAGGCATCACCCGCCACTCGGTCATCGTCCTGGCCAAGGAGCTGGGCCACGAGGTCCGAAAGCAGATCATCCCCCGCGAGGGGCTTTACATAGCCGACGAGGTGTTCCTCACCGGCTCCGCCGCCGAGATCACCCCCGTGCGGTCCGTGGACCGCATTCCCGTGGCGGACGGCAAGCCCGGCCCGATCACAGCCGCGCTCCGCAAGGCATTCCTCGACATCGTGACCGGCGCCGTTCCCGACCGCCACGGGTGGCTGGAGCCTGTGTGACAGCAGGAGGGCTCGATGCATGAATGAGCGGATGAATGGATGGGTGGATGAATGGATGGGTGAAAGAGGGGGTCCGCGCCGATCCTCCCGGCCTGCCACCCATCCATCCATCCATTCATCCATTCATCCCCGCCTGGCCCTTGTCCTCCTGCTGTCAATGGCCCTGGGCGCCTGCGAGCGCGACCACGTGGAGATCACGGTGGAGCCGCGAGCCGACGGCTCGTTCCTCCGCTCCCTCCACCTCTGGCACACGGACTCGCAGAAGAAGGGCCAAATCCTCGCCCCGCCCACCGCCCTAGTGGACCAGGCGAAGGCCCAATACCCCAAGCGCCTCGACACGCCCGACGCCTCGGTGGCCTTCCAGGGCGAGTTTCGCGTCGTACCGCCCGACGTGCGCCGCGGCGACGAGACGAATCGCGGCGTCTACACCGTCTGGCCCTCCCGCCTCGGTCACGTGGGCTACTACCGCGAGCGGCGGCCCGGGCGCACCGACCACTTCACCCGCTTCCGCGAGGCCGCCGACGCCGCCGACCTGCTCGTCACCCTCGCCGCCACCATGGCCCGCCAGCAGCTCAAGGGCGAGGCAGGGCTCGACAAGCTGGCCGAGCTCCTCGAAGGCCCCTTCCGCAAGGACTTCAAGGAGGCCCTCTTCTTCGTCGCCCACGCCGACCTCGGGGCCGCCGCCCAGTTCGGCTCCCAGGACGCCGAGAAGCTCCTCGTCGGCGCCTCCGCCTACCTCGTCCAGTTCGCCGAGGAGCGCGGCTACCTCGAAGCCGCCGACCTGCCGCGCCTGCTGACCCGCGACGGCGCGCTCGGCGTGGCCACCGCCCTCGTGGCGAAAAAAATGGGCCGCCCCCTCGACGCTCCGCTCCGCAAGCGCCTCCTCGGCCTCCTCGAGCCCGACACCGCCAAGGCCGCCTACCAGGCCGCCCTCGCGGAGATGAAGCTCACCGAGAAGCAGTTCGACGACGCCCTCAAGCCCCTCACCGAGGGCCTGCTCCACCTGCAACTCTTCGCCACCGCCCCCGAGCTGCGCTACACCCTCGTCCTCCCGCCGGGGGCCGACGCCCTCCACACCAGCGGCATCAAGGACGAGAAGGAGAACCGCCTCCACTGGCGCGACGAGCTGGACGACCGCCCCGTCGCCAGCCTCTACTTCGCCCTCTGGGCCGCGCCCGACTCCGAGTGGCAGACGGCGCGCCTGGGCCGCGTGGCCCTCCGCGGCAAGGAGCTGCTCGACTACGTGCTCTGGGAGAACGGCCTCCGCCCCGAGCTGGCCGCCGCCTGGCGCGCCGCGCTCGACCGGTTGGACCCCAAGGGCGACTTGGCCGCGCAACTCACCGCTATTCGCCTCGGCCCCCCCGCCAAGGACGGCCAGCCCGAGGAAGGCGCCCGCCTCCTCCTCGACGCCCTCAAGCCCAAGAAGCCATAGCTCACTCGCCGCGGCCCCTGACGAACGTCCAGCCCTCTGCCCGCATGAAATCGAAGAGTCCGAGACAACGTATCTCGAAATGGGCGCAGGCGGCCGGAATGTTCCTCTTGCCTGGCTTCAGCTTCTCCGAGGTCACGACAACGTAGTGCCCGCCGAAGAAGGACTCCCGCTTCGCCGCGAGCGCCGGTGCGATGACGAATGGGTCCGCGGCTTGAGTGCGGCCCTCCGCGTGCGCAAGTTCTGGGAACTCGCGCAGGATCTCGGCCACACACTTCGCCTACTCCCGGGTCAATGTCTTGAACATTCGCTTGTGCCGGACCGCCCACCGGTGCAACTCGTCGTCCCGGTCTGCAAGTTCTTCCCTCACCTGCTTCGGGGCCATCGCCAGGTCCTTGACGACCAGATCCTCGATGCTCTCCCACACGCCAAATATGTCCCTTGGATAGTCCCTGTGGAGGGCGATGAGGATCGAGGTATCAATGCAGTAGACGGTCCGGCTATCTGGGCGCACCCGGCTCCCCCTCACCAACCATGGCTTCTACGGCATCGAAGTGGCGCACGCGCAGCGACAGGTAATCTGCGACATCACGGTACGTGATGAGGTCGCGCTCTCTTGCCCCCAGGACGAGACGTACGAAGCGCTTGCCCCTCATCCCAACGCAGCGCTGCGCCGCCGAAGGCCCGAACTTGCTTCTCGGGGGAGGCGGCTCAGCTAGCTCGGCCAACCTTCGCTCAAGGGCTGCTTCCGAAAGCAGCCCGAGGCCCTTCAGCCTGTGGAGGACAATGTGCCGGCTCACGCGGAAGGCAGCGGCCAGTTCCGCCACCACCTGGGTATCCGGGCGCCGGCCAGCCAAAGCGTCCGTGACAGCCTGCGCCGGCACAAGAAATGCCCCCGCGAATGCATTGCAGAACGGCTCTTCGTGCCCACTGTGGGGCAACGCCTTGGCGCCGACCGCCGGGATGCAAAGTGCTGACGACCCACGCAGCAGGTGGGCATACTCATGCAAGAGCGTGAAGATCCGCGCATTCACAACATCGCCGGAGTTGAGGACAATGGCCGGCGGGGCATCCTCAGACAGCGAGAAGCCTCTGGCGTCCACCATAGGCATTCGGAACTGCAGCACCAGGATGCCTAGGTTCTCCAGCGCTTCACGCCAGCGGCGAAGCGCAACACCGCGTCCCCGCCAGCTTGTCTGTTCGGCGACCGTGATGCCGATGCGTTGCCGCTCGTGAGCAGCAAGTTGCTCTGGGGCAGCGTTGGAGTGCACTGCGGGGCCGATGCGAGCTGGTTCTTGCCCCAACTCCGCGGCGAGTTCCCGCGCCACGCGCTGGATCCGCCGGGCCTCTCGGATCGCGAGCAAAGTCTCCCTGGACAACGGGGCCTTCTGCCCCGCAGGCAGTGCGCGGAAGTCGTGGGGCAGCGGGGGGACCACGGGCGGCGCCGGCAGGAAGAGGGCCGCCAGTGGGCGGCGATAGAAGCGCGCTAGCTCCCCAAGCCTGCTGACGAGCACTTCCTTCTCGCCAGACTCCCACTTGGCGACGGTCTCCTCCGTCACACCAAAACGGCCCGCAGTGTCAGCAACCGTGAGGCCCGCGGTCTCTCGTGCCCACTGCAGGACCCCACGAGCGGGCCTGAATCTGACCTTTGCTTCAGCCATAGTCGCCGCCCTGTGCTTCCCCGGGCCTTGGCAGGGCCAGCCCATCGCGTCTGCCAGACAAATGCCCACCGACGGAATAATACGCCGTGGCATCCCGCCCGTCAAGCAGAAGATCGGCGGTCCGGCCCCAACATGCCCCGGCCGCGCCGGGAGGCCGGCGCGGCCGGGGGAGAGGACGTGGGAGCGATGCTCGACCAACTCACTAGTCGAGCTTGATGACGGAGAGGGTGTGGACCTTGTCGTAGCTCTTGTTCTTCAGGCCGGGGAAGTTGCCGTCGAAGTTGGAGATGATGAGTTCGCTGCCGCGGACGCACGGCTCGCAGGGCTGGTCGAGAAGCCCGTCGGCGCCCTCGTCGTCGTCGTTCTCCCACAGGGTTCTGAGCTTGTTGCTGGGCGGGGTGAAGTAGTGGATGGCGTTGTTCTGCGAATCCGCAATGTAGATGCGGCCGGTGCGGGGGTCGAGGCGCATGCCGTCGCCGCACGGGCAGCGGGGGTCGCGGATGAACAGCTCGTTGGACTTCACGTTGCCCTTGTCGTCGAGGGCGATCTTGTAGATGGCGCCGTCGCCGAAGAGCGAGCAGTAGAGGTTGCCGTCGAGGCCGAAGGCCAAGCCGTCGGCGCCCGCGTTGTCCTTGCGGGGGTTGGGGGCGGTGGTGAAGGTGGCGATGAGGCGGGGGTCCTTGCCGTGGGGCTGGAGCTTGATGCCGCCCTTCTTCAGCTCGTCGAGGGTGAAGCGGAAGATGCCGCTCTTGTTCGGGTCGTCGGGCAGGTCGAAGAAGGTCTCGCTCACGTAGCAGTCGTTGCCCTTCCACACCACGGCGTTGGAGAGGAGGAAGCCCTCGACGACGACGTCCACGCCCGTCGGCTTGCCGTCCTTCACATTCACGCGGAGCAGGCGGCTGGCGTGCTTCTTGTCGAAGAAGTATTGGAGGTCGGCGACGTAGAGATTGCCGTCGGGGCCGAAGGCGATGCCCATGGGGCCGCAGCGCTTGCTGGTGGGGGCCACGGGCAGCTTGTCGCACCAGGTCGTGAGCTTGCCTTCCTTGTCAATCTTCACCAAGATGGCGGGGAACTTCTGCTCGTTGTAGTTCGGGCAGGCCAGGATGATGTTCCCCTCGCTGTCGAGGGCCATGCCGTCGGGCAGATGCGCCTCCTCCGGCAGCGTCACGAGGACTCTGGGCCGGTGCCTCGCGCCGCCCAGTGCCGCGCAGCCGGCCATCGTGCCCGCGAGTGCCGCCACCACCAACGCCTTGGCCAATCGAGCGCTCATGTCCCACTCCTTCGTGCTCGTGATGCCCGGCGCCCGCGCCGGGCGAAGCGGCACTAGCCTAGCCGAAACGCCCCCGCGATGCAAGCGGCAGAATGAGGCAGAGCTACGCTCAGCATCAGTCCACCGGCTCGTACGGCATCAGTTCCCGCAGCCGTGAGGGCATCGGTTCAATGGGAGGGATGGCAACCTGTCCGTAGCTTGTCCTGAGCGGGCCGCGGGGGTCGAGGTAGTGGAGGAAGAAAGCGACCCGGAGTCTGCTGCCAGTTGGCACGTCGAAGCCTGACGCGATGACCTGCTCCCCATTTTCGCTCAGGAAGTGCTCGTCATAGGGAGCCTGGTTCGAGTCCTCCTGGCCAAAGTCGCCGACGTCGAAGCGTGAGTCTCTGTCGGCCACAAGCACCTCCAACAGGACAGCATTGGAGATTTCGTCACGGACACGCTCTTCCGCTGAGGCGCGCTGACCCTCGTTGAGGTCGAGGCCGCCGTACTTTATCTCCATGGCCCGGGCAAACAGCTCGGGTGTCAGTTCGACTCGATATACGCCGAGGACCTGCACCGTAGGACCGGGCATCGGGAGTTCCTCAAAGTAGTGCCGGCGACGGATCGCCCGGTTCCCCGACCTCATGATCTGGCGAAGAGGTCGGCGATGCAGCAGCGGAAGCCGGGGAGGAGGGCGCCGCCGTCGAGTTCGTCGGCGGCCGAGAGGGTCTCGGTGTCGGTGCGGGAGCGGTAGACCTTGACCGTGCGGGCGGCAGGGTTGACGACCCAGACGAGCGCGGCGCCGGCGTCGAGCCAGGCAAGAGCCTTCTCATGCACCTCGCGCAGGGCCTGGCCGGGGGAGATGACCTCGATAGCCAGGTCGGGCGCGCCCTCGCGGAAGCCCTCGCCGAGCGGCTCGGCGGCGACGTGCTCGGCCGAGATGAAGGCGATGTCGGGGCCGAGGACGGTGTCGGGGTCGCGCGCCACGATGAAGCCAGGGTCGCCGGCCAGCACGGCGCCGAGCCTGTGCTTGCGAACGTAGACGCCAAGGATGCCGTCCAAGAGCGAGATCATGTGAGCATGCAGGCAACTGGGGGGACTCATTGGCTTGAGCTCTCCTTCGACCAGCTCGCACCAGCGGTTCTCGGGCATTTCGAGCAACTGCTCGGCGGTGATCAGCGTGGCAGTGCTCATTGCCTGGTCTCCTTGAGAGGCGGCGGCTGGCCCGCGCCGTCGCCCCGTGAGACAATGCTACTCCCTGAAGGACGAGGAGTCAAGAGGCAGCACCGCGCCGGTCCCCCCGCTTCGCGGGGCAGCCAAAGCGGCGACTTCGTCGCCGCACTCCACAACCCGCGCCACTGCGGCGTGGCAGAGGTAGCGACAAGCGTCCCGCTTGTCGAGCACCGCAAGCGGGACGCTTGCGGCTACGTGGCGGTCACTGGCTCAGGGCGCTGAAGCGGCGGGTGAGGGCGGCGGCTTCGGCCGCGTGGTCGCCGAAGCGGGGGAAGAAGCCCACGATCACGCCGTCGGTGCGCTTGATGTTGCGGAAGGCGAACTCGAAGGCGGCCTGGGTGCCCTCGGGGCGGTCGGCGAGGCGACCGCCGCCAAGTATCTTGAAGGCCAGGCAGGGGCGCTTGACGGCACGCACCACCTCGCACATGCGGACGGGGTCGCTGGGCAGGAACTCGCCCCACAGCGGCACCTCGCCGAGCATGCCGTGCAGCTCCTCGGGCGTCCGCGTCAGGCGGTAGAAGCAGGTCATGTACAGGTCGGCCCCCCAGCCGCTGTCCTCGGCGTAGCAGAGGACCTCGGGGTTGTGGGCGGAGATGCCGGCGAGGGTGCCGGCGTCCTTGGCCCGCTTGAGGAAGTCGCGCACCTGGGCGATCTTGCCTTCGCGCCAGAGGCGGTCGGTCACGCCGCCGTGGTGGACCACGGCGATGGGCTTGTGGCGCCGCACGATGTCCTGGATGGCCTTGGCGTCCTCAGTTTGGGGCGTACTGGCGAGGAACACCCACTGGAGGGGGCGGCCGCCCTCGCGCACGCGGGCGAGCGCCTTGTCCACCTTCTCTTGCCAGGAGGACTGCCAGGTGTTGATCCCGAGGTCCCAGCAGTGGTTCAGCACCTCGACCATGCGGTCGAGGGTGAAGTAGTCGTTCATGAACTTGCCGACCAGGCCGCCCATGTACGAGTAGCCGAGCATGGGGTTGGCCCCAACGACCAGGCGGCTGACGGAGTGGGGGCCGAGCTGGACCGCGGGGAGGGGCTGAGGGGTTGGCTGGCTCACGGGTTCTCCTTCCATCTACCCTCCCGAAGGTATTGGAACCTCCGGGAGGGGGTTAAGGCGCGGGTTGTGATGGCGGGGCGGCCACAAGGGCCGCCCCTACGCGGGTCGGGACGGCGGGGGCCTCAGCGCGGCCGTGGCCGCGTCGTCTCGTAGAGGTCGCGGGTGTTGATCTCCTGCATGTGCCGGGTGATGCTCTCGCCGTACGGCTCGTTGGTGATCCTGTGCCCGTCGGGAGTGTAGAGGCCAGAGGGGTCCCCGCGAACGTAGCCGAACGAGCTAGAGAGGTAGTCGTACTCGCCCATGATCATGCGGGTGGTGAGGTAGGAGGTGTAGTCCTGGACGCGGCCGCGCTGCATGAAGAGCTCGAGGTTCTCGCGGCGCATCTGCTCGCTGTTGCGGGCGATGGTGGCGCTGAGCTGGGCGATGCCTGCGTAGTAGCGCTGGAGGCCGGCGACGACGCATTCGGCCGCCTTCTTCTGGTTGATCTCGTAGGAGGCCAGCATCCGGGCGAGCGTGGGCACCCAGGCGTCGAACTGGTCGGCGGGCGCCCAGATGGTGAAGTGGCTCAGGCTGAAGCCGGCGTTCATGTAGTCGCCCGTGCAGATGCCCAGGGAGAAGCCCTTGTATGCCTTGCCCTTGTGAGTGAAGGTGTAGAGGAAGTCCTCGACGCCGCAGGGGCGACCGCCGGTGAGGCCGGCGCGCATCTGCCGCACCATGTCGTCGCGCTCGTGGACCGCGATGTAGCGGAAGTTGGAGCCGTGTCCCTGCTTCTCGCAGGCGAAGGCCAGCGCCCGGCTCGGGCTCATGAAGTTCGCGCACAGCACGTTCGGCACCCGCGCGTTGTAGTAGCGCGGGCTCACGAAGTCCGCCTTCGCCACGATCAGGAACACCTGCTGCGTGGGGTCGCAGGCGATCACCTGGGCGTTCCCGAGGTCCACCTGCTGCCAGTTGGCGGGCGCGGTGTATGCGCCCCAGCCGTTGGCGAGGCGGCGGGGCACGAGCTGCGTCTGCTGCTCCGCCGGGGCGCCCTCGGCGAAGCTCCCGCCCTCATCGAATGTGTAGACGCCCTTGGCCACCCGCAGGTTGGCCAGGGTCTGGAGCAGCAGGGGGGCCGCCACGGTGAGCTGGCCCTCGGGCGCCTCGATGCGCTGGTTCAGCATCAGCCCGTCGCCGCCGGCCACGAGGGTGCGGAACTGCCTCCGCTGTCCCTGCTGGTTGGCGTAGACGCCCTCGAAGAGGACGATCGTCTTCTGCCCGGCGGGACGCCCGTTCGCGTCCGCGAGGGGCACCTGGCGGCGCCGAGCGGTTGGGGCGAGTTGGAGGCCAGGGGCCTGCTTGAACAGGTCGGCCACCACCATCCGCACCAGCCCATCGGCGTCCCGGCCCGTGGGGCTGATGCCATGCACCGTCACCGCCTGGTAGAGGCCCTTCGGGTCGGTCACGCTGAACGCCCACATCCGCGGGCTGTCTTGGTAGCCCTCTTGAACGACCCAGCCCGCGGGCTTCATGATAGTGAAAGTATAGTGCTTTGAGACATAGTTCTCCCATTGAACCTGAGCCGCGCCCGCGTCAGCGGCCAGCGGCCCCAGGAAGGCGATCACTGCGAGCCCTGCGGCGACCAGCAGATTGGTTGACTTCTTGGCGTCCATCGCTCTCTCTCCTCATCTCTCCGCCCCGGATCGGTCACGATTCCAGAGAGCCAGGCCTGTGCTTCTGACCATTTGGACGCGGCTTTGCCAAATGATATTCATTCAATGAATCATCTTCATCACGAATGGCCTCGCCAATCTGACAGTCCCAGCTTCCCTGGCCGCCCGGTTTGCCTTCGGCGGCCCTCTGCCACAACCCATTGTGTACCGCCGAAGGCTCAGCTACAAAATGTTCGACTCCCCCGAGTCCCTCGACTCCCTCACTTTTTGGGGGCGGGGTACGGGAAAAGACTCCCGGAGTCTTTTTCAGCGGCTACAGGCCCTC
>VGYV01000266.1 GCA_016872855.1 Planctomycetota bacterium | reverse complement strand
GTGTAGCAGCAACATCTTAGAGCAATCGTGCATCGGATTTCTAATCCGAGGGCCGCAGGTCCGAATCCTGCCGGGCGCGCCAGCAAGGTGTAAGACGTTGTTGGATAAGCACTTACGAGAGCAGCCTCGATGCGTGTGACGGGCGACAGAGTTCCCAGCGCAGGGGGCTGTCAACAGCGGAACTGCTAAGCTTATTCGCCAGATCGGCAATCGGCAAGGACTCCCGGCTCCGAGGCCTGGCATCGTTCGGGATCGGTCTCTGCGCACTTGCCGACCGGCCCTGCCAAGCGATCGCCTGAACGCCAACCAAGCGATCATCCCAAGACCTCCATGCCGCCACATCGAAAGCGCGGGGAACCCGCGGGCGGTTTCGGGGAACAGCCGGCTCGGGGCGCGGGGAGCACCTGGTCGGCAGCGGGGCGGAAAGGCAAGCTGAGTGAAATACGAAGTGGTCACTGTAACCTTCTTTGCAATCGGCTCAACTCCTTTTCATCTCCTCTCGGCCGGGGCCTGTGTTCCCCTCCGCTGGAGCAGGTCCATGTTGTACACGATGTGCGGGGTCCAGCGGAGATGAGCGATGGAGCCGATGCCGCCGGCAAAGGCGGCCCTCATTGCCCGCATGGCGATCTCACCGAACCTCGGTTCGCCACCCAGCCGGTGAGCGAAGAAGAGAACCTCCGCCGTCATGTCGTTGTTCGCCGTGTAGCCCTTCATGTTGGGGCAGGAGGTGTAGCGGAAGCCGTTCGCCTCGTCCACCCAAAGCTCCTTGATGGCCTGCCTTGCGCCGCCGATGATGGCCTCGGCGACGCGCGGGTCAGGCACCTCGCGGTAGTACTCTTCGAGGCCGTTGGCGAGGACGCCGAGCATGAAGTTGGCCTCGCCGCGATGGCGCGGCATGTCGTGGCAGTGGCCTGGCACCATCTGGCGATGCCAGCCGCCGCCAGGCGTCTGGCGCTCGAGGGTGCGCTCGACGATGATGCGGGCGGCGTTGAGGTAGTAGGGGTCGCAGGTCGCCCGCCAGGCGGCGATGGTGAGGAGGAGGTGCCAGCCGTTGTCGCGGCAGTTCGTCCAATCATAGTTGTTCAGGTAGGCGCCGTCGTGGCGGTCGGCGACGAGTGCGGCG
Source organism: Planctomycetota bacterium (assembly GCA_016872855.1). Classification (GTDB taxonomy): domain Bacteria; phylum Planctomycetota; class PUPC01; order DSUN01; family DSUN01; genus DSUN01. The sequence continues at coordinate 9,936 of VGYV01000266.1, read as the reverse complement.
TTCTCGGCACCCGCGGGGTCGCCGCTGAGGGCGAACCAGTCGTAGAAGCCTTCGGTCCAGGTGTGGCTGGGGCTGAAGCCGCCGCCTGGGATGCCGCTGCCCTCGTATTGCTCCTTGAAGTAGCCGCCGGTGTGGCCCATGGCGTGAATCCACTCGCCGCCGCGGCGCGGCCCGTGGTGGCAGGTGTCCACGTCTATCGCGTGGCGGGCAGCACGCTCGCCGAGGAAGTACCAGCGGCGGTCGGCGGTGCGGATGAACTGCATGAGGAAGGCATGGTGGTGGTCGTACTCGCCGTTGGCCCAGTTGACCTTTCTCTCGCCCCAGGTGTCGCCGAGGTTGAGCATGCCGAACTCGTGGCCGCCGTCGCGGTGGCGAAGGTAGCCGCGGTAGACCTTCTCGCACACCTCCTCGTATTCGGGCGAGCGGCCGGCAGTGGCAGGAAGGATTTCGCCGAAGACGCCCGTCGAGCAGTAGCGCTCGGGCGTGCACGCCGCGATGAGCGGCTCCTGGAACGCCTGGGCCGTCTGGCGGGCGCGAGCGTCGAGGCCCCCCTTGTGGAACCAGAGCATAAGGTCGTGCTGCTTCTGGACGCCGAGCCGCACCTTGTACTTGCCGCCCATCAGGTAGTAGTAGAGCTTGATCTCGTCGAGCTTCGAGCACTTGTCGTACGTGCCCTCGGGGAAGTCGGGGCAAAGCTCGACGCCGAGCCCCTCAGGCGTCACCCGGAACCCTTTAGGGTAGAGCTGCCAGAAGTCGCGGACGGCGACGGTGAGGCCCCACTGGCCGTTGCTCAGGTCGAGCCAGCCGTCGGCTCGCTCTGTCTTCACGCCGGCCGGCGCAGGCGGCGTGACCTCGAACGAATTGTCCCTGAGTTGGCGCAGCGAGAGCTCTCCCTCGCCCGCTGCTTCCTTCCCGTTGCCGAGGCCAACGGTCCATTTCCATCCCTCAGCTTTCGGGAGCGGCAGGCGCAGGCAGATCGACTCGAAGTCCGTGAATTCCGCCTTCTCGCAGTCATTGCCCCACGTGTACTCGACGCGGACCAGCGGCGAGCCGGCGTAGAACACGAAGCGATTCGTGTAGGCGAAGAAGGGCTGGCCCTCGGAGACGTGGTGGCCGGCGGTCCTGACCACGACGCGCACTGGCCCCGCCTCCTCGACCTCGATGCGCTCGGGCGGGTGCTGCGTGGTGTGGGGCCTGCCAGCGGCGTCACATACCTCTGCCACCATTGGCTGAGCCGGCGCGATGACCTCGCCCGCAGCTTCAAAGGAGATGGTGGTAGGGAACCCCGATTTCGGCGCGTCGAAGCGGACCCGCAGAGGCCCGGTGTCCACGGCGATCTCATCGCCATCCCTGCTGAGCTTCAGCGGGCTGGCGATTGCCGCGCGCTTCACGTCGGTCCCGTACTCGAGCGTGTAGGTCGCGGCCGACTTCGCCTCCGCGGCGGCCACGAAGCTGACGTGCAGCCACTTGATGCTGCCGTCCTGCCAGCGCGCGGCGACTCGCGGTTGGACGACCACCTCCTTGCCGCCGGCGTCCAGCAGCCGAACGTTGTCGGCGTTGCCAAGCTCACCCCTGGCGAAGGGGACGCCCGACGTGACAGGGAACTCGGCGAGCGGGAAGTCGTAGGGGTTCTCGACTTTGAGGGCCGCACGCTCCCGCCTGGCCGTCCCGGGAGGTGTCGCTGGGGCCGCGAAGGTGAAGGCGGCATCCGCGCTCACGACGCTCTTGCCGTCGGGCCGCGGGGCCACGATGCGGTAGTGCAGCCTCTCGCCTTGCGGGCGGCCGGGGACATACACCCTGTGGTTCGCCACCGGCGTCTCCTCCGTGATCTTCTGGCCGTAGGCTGCGGTGGGGCCGCACTCGACGGTGCACGCGGCCGGCCAGGTGGTGATCCAGGTGAGGCGGAGTTGCTCCTGGCCATCGCGGCTGACGCGGCCAGCCTCGATCTGGCTCAGCTCGAACTTGCGACCGCGAATGGGGGGCCTCTTGGCCAGGAGCAGGATGTCCTCCGTGATGTGGCTGCCCGCCGAGCCGACGCGCCAGGTGAGCTTCTCGCCCCCCTTGAATTGGATGGGCTGGGAGAGGAAGTGGACGCGCTGGCGGCGGTCGTCCTCGGCGGCGACGAACCGCCCGACGGCACGGCCGTCCACAAGCAGCTCGTATGCCTCGCGACCCGCCGCGTCATAGACAACTATGGCGGGATAGAAGGTTCCAGCCTTCGGCACCGCAACGGTGATGCTGCCGTTGGCCCCGCGCACGGCGGGCCAGCGGTACTCCGCGTCGTAGTAAGCCATGCCCTTCAGCTCGGCGCCCACGCTGGACATAGCGACGTTCGCGGGGTCTGCCTGCAACTGCCAAATGAGGTCCAGCCCCTCCGTCCTCTCGAAGTTCTCGTCCTCAGCGATGTCGTCGAGCAGCAGGAGTTTCTTCCGGTCGGAGGTCGGTGGCCCGCCGGCCTGAGTCCAGCCAGTGCTGCTCACGCCGGCGTGGGGCTCGCGGGTTTCGGACAGAACGTGGAAGCGAAAGGCCGAGCGGCCACTCTCCTGCTTGATCGGCCCGTCGTGGCAGACGTAGAGCACGCCGTTGGCGAGGGCCACCCGCGGCAGCGGAGCAGAGACGTTCGCCCCATCGGGCGCGAACGCTGTGACACCGGGCCTCCCGCGGTCGTGCGAGAGCATCACCTCGCAGCCCATGCCCTTGCGGCCGGTCTTGGCGTCATTGTCCGAGTCCAGGTAGATGATGAGGTTCGAGTTGGCGAACGGGTAGGGCTTGGCGAAGTGGACCGCCCAGAGCCAGCGGTCCTTCGCCACGTTGCCGAAGTCCACCCGCACGATGTCGAGCTCGGGATGATCCTTCGACCGCGCGGCGAACGTGCCGAGGGTGACCATAGGCTCGCGAAAATCCTTGTCAGTGCCCAGCTCCGCTTCCACGGTGTCGGGCAGCCCGTCCCCATCGCTATCCTGCGCGGCAGCGAGCGCTGCCCATCCGATAGCGACCAGGAGCACGAAGCCGGCCAGATACCGGTATCGCATAGCGTGGCCTCCGGTCTTCATTTCTGGACAACGACCACGAACTTCTGCTGGGCCTGTCCACCCTTGTTGTTGGCCACCTTTAGGCTCACTGGGTGGGGGCCGGCGTCGCCATCACCGGGCGTGCCAGCGAGGTGTGAGCCCTCCAGTTTCAGCCACGCGGGGCCAGCCTCCAGCATCCACGTGAGCTTCTCGCGGCCCCAGAAGGCGGCGTTGTAGCCGTCCTTGCACGTCAGGTGCCCGATGGAGGCGACGGCGGCGGCCTCATAGCGGAAAGGCTGCCCGACCTTGGCGGTGGTTGGCGGCTTGCCGAAGATGAAGGGGCGGGGGAACTCGCCGTAGTCCGATGGCCCGCTCTCGTTCCCCTTTTCATCCACTGCCACGACGCGGTAGAAGGCGCGATTGGCGGCGATGGTCAGGCGCCGTTCCTTCGTTTCGGCGATCAGATTGGCGGGAGTCTTCACGTCGCCGAAGAATGGGTCGCCCTGCTTCCGCGCCTTGAACTCCTCCATCGTGTCGCAGAGGCCGTGGCCCATGCGGACGATGTGCTCGGCGTCGCTCGCCGTGAAGCCCTTTTCGTCGCTGCCGTGGACCTTGTAGCGGACAGGCTTGCACCCCTGCGGGTTGTCTTCCCACGTGATCTCGACGGTTGCCTTCTCGGCGTCGGGTGCCGCGCGCAAGTTCAGCGGCACGCCGGGTGCCGCGCATCGGAATGAGAAGCGGCGGCTCCACGCGCCCCACACGCCGCGGCTGTCCTTGGCCCGCACGCGCCAGTAGTAGGTCGTGTCGGGATTCAGGAGTCCGGTGAATGGGATGGCCCATTCGGGCTTGCCCTTGGACGGCGTCAGGGAGGTGAGCTTGTCGAAGTTCGGGGAGAGGACCCAGCGCATGTCCTCGCGCTCGCAGACCTGGACGTGGTAGTCGGCAATGGCCGTGCCCTGGTCGGCGGCAGCAGGGGACCACTTGAGCGCGAACCGCGTGCCCTCCACGGTCGCTCCATCCTGCGGGAAGACAGCGGTCTCCGGCGCGCGGGGAGGCTGCCAGCCCCTCCGTTCGAGCCAGGCGTGGGTGATCTGCACCTTGCGTTCGCCTTTGGTCTCGTCGGTATAGCAGAGGCGGTTCTCCCCAACGGTCAGCTCGGGCATGCCGAGGAGCGACATCTGGACGTCGCTGTCGAAGACGATGCTGTCGAGGCCGACGCCTTTTCCGTTCATCTCGGCCTGCACGAAGTAGGCATACATCGGCTTGCGGCGCGGCGAGAGCAGCTTGTCAATGTTCACGGCCTCGTCAACCTGACCGCGGCGCTTGAGTGGGGACACATTCGCAGCGGAATGTGTCCCCGACACCTCCTGCCACGTCTTCCCGTCGGGCGACCAACTGAGGCGGAATGTGTCGGCTTCGGCGGCGCTCTTGAACTCGCACTTGATCGTTCCGCCCACGATGACGTAGGGGCTGCCGATCTTCCAGGCCACCTTGGCCGGCTGGCCCGGCTGCTTGGGGCGGAGATTCGGCTTGAGGCCGTCGTCAGCGGAGCACGCGACGTTCTCCTCCGCGACGATTCCGCGCCGATAGAGCGCCTTGTCGAGCGGCGGGCGGTAAAGCCATTTGCCGTTGCGGAGGTTGTCGTGGGCCGTTTCGCCCCAGCCCGAGCGAAGCTGCCCCTCGCCGTCGCGGCTCCACCTCTTGCCTGGCTCGATGTCTGCGCCGGCGGAGTACTCCTTACCGACGTGGTCCCATCGCCACTCCAGGCTCTCGCCTGGGCGGAGGGTGAAGAACATCGTGTGGCTGGTGCTGTTGCGGAAGCCGGGCTTCCGCTCCCCCTCGTAGCCGTAGAGCGAGGCCGAGAACTGGTCGGTCAGCGGGTTCTCCCCCGCGCCGATGCTGTAGGTGTGGGTGCGCTTCATCAGGTCGTGGTCGCGGACGACCTCGGCCTCGGAGGCGATGGCCCTGTTGTCGCGGAGGAGGCAGATGACGTGCTCATCGCCATCGAGGAGGTGGTAGCCGCCGTCGTAGAACGCCTCGACGACGCAGTGGCCGACCGGGTGGCCGCTGCGAACCTGGAGGCCGGCGGCGCGGAAGAGGTCGGCGATGACGCACGCGTCGTCGCCGCAGAGGGTGTAGCCATAGACGTTGTGCGCCTTGACCGCGTCGCTCACCTCGCCATCCCAGGTCGTGGCGTGGAAGCGGTGGTGCCGCTCCCACTCCCAGATTGCGCGGGCCTTGTCGGCATCGGTCTGGCAGCCGCGGGTCGCCTCCTCGGCGATCTTCTGCACCGTTCGCCAGTCGCCGAGCCCATTCACCGTGAGCCACGGGTTCACGACATCGGTCTCGCCGACGTTCTCGATCCGCGCGGAGAGGTTCGGCTGCCAGCCCTGGTGAAATGCCCCATAGCTCACAGCCATCCGGGTCATCACGCCGTCCACAGCGCCCTTGAAGGCCACGACATACTCGTGCCGGCCGCTGGCCACGGTCGCTTCGTGGCGCCGCTCCTCATCGCTCGGCAGGCTCACACGCGGCTTCTTCGGCGGGCCCTGGACGGCGGCTATGCTGCCAGTGGCCTCTAGGACGCCAAAGACGATGATGGCCCAACGCGCTATCTCCACAGCACTTCTCCCGGTGGGCGTGGGGTTGAACATGAGACGGAGAGCATAGCATAGTCCAGACAGGCCCCCCGCAATCCTCAGTCTCCTTCCACACCGTATTTTCTTCTGAGGACGTTTGCGGCGAGCTTGCGAATCCTTCCTGCCATCTTCGCTGCCGACGAGTCCTCGGCTCCGCAGATGGCCACTTGCTGCCTGAGCTGTTTGACCATCACCCTGTAGTCGCCGATCATGCGGTGCTGCGTGCCTGCGATCTCGCGCAGCTCGTAGGTGAGGGTCTTGCACTCTCCGAGGTTTTCGGGGTCGTGCCTGGCCGCGAGCTCTCTGATCCTCTGGCCGGCCTGAGCCGCGCGCGCCGGGTTCTTGATGATCGGGAGCTTATCCTGATAGAGAGCTTCGACTTCCTTGGCGCACTTCTCGGCCTCGCCGAGGAGCGCGGAGCCCAGCCCCTCGCGTCGCATGGCGGCGCAGAGCGCGGCCAGCTCATTGCCGAAAGAGCGGAACTCCAGGACCCTGGCGTTGATGGCCCGGTTGTCCGCCAGGATGTCGTCCAGAAGATGGCCGATCAGGGCGCTCTCCCTCGCCTCCAGGCCGCGGATGAAGAGGTACTCGATGGGCGTCGTCGTGTCGCAGACGCCGCGGCCGAAGTTCTTCCGCCCGGTGTTGGCGCTGCGCCACTGAAGCCCCTCGCGGTCCAGCACGTATTCGCACGGCCCGACGCCCAGCGCATCGCGCACGATGTCCACCGGCGTCAGCACAGCCAGCGGCGTCTCCTTCTTCCTATCAGATGGGTAGACCAGCACCGACTCGATGGTGCCCTTCACCTCGATGAACTTCTTTGACAGGCGGACGAAGCCGTCGTCGCGGTCGAACCAGCACGGCCAGAACATCTCCTGGTAGAGGTACATCCAGGTCGTTTCCTTGTGGTCGTGGAAGTCCCAGGAGTCGCTTCGGCGCTGGGTGCAGAGGTTTGCTCGCCACTTCGCCTGGAAGGGCCGCTTCCAGCCGAGCGCGATGTCACGGTCGGCGGCCGGCTGCGGCAGTCGGTGCTCGTGCCAGATGCCCGGCGCGTGGAGGAGCGCCACGTAGACGCTCTTGCCATCGAAGGCAATCTCAGTGGCCCCGATGCGGCGATTCTCCTTCGTCCCAGCCAGGCTCAGTTCCGCCTCCTGGCTTCCTGCCGGCCACACGCTCATCACGATGGTGCTCTCTCCTTCCAGGAGGTTCAGCACGAAGTTCTCCGAGGGGACGACCAGCCTGGGCTGCGAGTAGGCCCTCGGGTCGAACACCATGTCGGCCCCGAAGAAGTCCGGGAGCACCGCGAAGCGGGTCGCGGCCTCCACCCGGACGCGAGCGGCGTTCTGCATCGGCTTGCAGTCCAGGAAGGCGCGGCCCCGCGCCAGCGAATAGGCCGTGCGCACTTCTTGCCCGCCCTGAGTTCGTGATGCGACCTCCAACGCGACCTCGTCTTCGGTATTCTTGCGGATTGCAGGTTGGCCCAGCGTGGCCCCCGGCTCCCCGCCTGGCGAAACGGGGACGAGCCGCACCCTATCCTCGGGAGCAGGCTTCGGGCGAATGACTGGGCAGCCGCTCCCGCGGCTGAACGAGGCAATGATCCGGTCGTTCTCGACTACAACATCGCCTCGGAACGTGTGCGCCACCGTGCCGGGGCGCACCTGCTCCCAGTCCTTCCGCCCGCCAAGGTCCGCGTCCTCCCGTAGCGTGTCCCAGACCACGGCCGCCCCCTCACCCAGGCAGCAGTTGGCCAAGGCGAGAGAAAGGAGTAGAAGAGTGGACCCCCTGCGTGACATAGCACCACCTATTCGTACGGCCGCGGCCCGAGCCAGAAGGCCGGCACTGCGTAGCTCTCGCCTCGCCAGTCGGCCTCGACGTAAAGCCTGTTCCGCAGCACGGTCTGGCAAAGCCCTCTGATTTTCTCGGCGAGTTCTGGCTGGGCCAGGGGAGCGTTCCCTGCCGCGTCTCGCAGCTCGATGGCAAGCTTGCGGCACGAGCGGAGCATCTCCTCGCGAGGCCCGACGACCGCGATGATCTCCTTGCAGCAGTCCTCGAACTCCTTCCTGTTCGTGCTGGATTCCTTGGCCGCCAGTTGCTTGATCCTCGCGCACAGAGGGGCCAGCGCCTTGGGGCTTGTGAGGGTGCGCCCGGCCAGTTCCGCGAGCTTCTGCGCTGTCGCGCTCAGCGCCTTCTCCTGTCTTTGGACTTCTCGCGCGAAGCCGGCGTATTCGGCCAGCCGCTGGTCCATGCCCTCGACGAAGAGCGGGATGTCGTCGCACAGATGGCCGACGTAGGCGCTGTCCTGCGCCTCCAACTGCCGCTCGAAGAGATAACGCAGCGATTGGATGGTCACAGAGAGCTCGGCCCAGGTCGTCGGCCCCGCGGCCGTGCGGTAGCTGGTGAGGCCGTCCTCGTCCAGTGCCCGCTCAGCGCCCTTCAGCCCCAGCGCGTCGCGCACGAGGTCCACCGGTGTCACTGTTTCGAGGGGCGTGCTCGCCACGCGGCCATAGAGGTAGATCAGGCCGAGCTGCGCCTTGCCCCCGCGGTAGAGGACATTGCTCCTGTCGAAGATCTCCGACTCCTTGTCGCTGAAGAGCGCCGAATAGCGCTTGCCATCGCCGAGGACCGTGAGGCGCCAGGTTGCGGGGAAGGGCATGCGCCACTTGAACCTGAGCGGGTCGGCCTGAGGCCCGTCGCCAAAGCGCTCCAGGTGCCACGCTCCCGTGCAGGCGAGGAATCCGAGCGTCAGCGGCCGCCCCTGAAACGCCACGTCGAGCGCGCCCCCCTTTTGCAGCTCGATCCTCTGGCCCTGTTCAGGGCAGACGAGCGCGAGCAAGTGTGAGCCATTTCCGAGCAGCCCCACCACGACGGGCGCCCAAGGCAAGGCACCGACCGTCTCCATGTCGGCGACTATGTCGTTCCCGAAACGGTCGGTCGCCACAATGCACCTGAGGGGCGCTGAGATGCGGAGCTTGCTCGCGCCATCAAGCGGTGTCGCTTGAACCAGCCCGCGAGTCCCGTCAAAGCTCCACGACACCGAGGAGGCCGCCTCGATGCGCTCTGGGCCTGATCGCACGAGCCGGACCGAGGCCGTGGGCTTGGTCTCCTTGCCGAGTGGCACGAGCGCGACCGGGCTTGCGCCCTCGGCCTTTCGGACCAGCACCGTGCCCGCGCCGCCTGCAAGGAGCAGGAGCACGGCACCCTCGCTCTCCGCCGCGTAGCCGGCTCGCTCGCCTTGGGGCGGGGCTTCTCCGATAGGGACTGCGCGCCAGCCCTTCCTCTCGCGGCAGAAGGCTGCCCAGTCCGCGGGGGCGGCGGCTGGCGGCTGCGCGATCTCCCACAGGCGGATGCGGGGTGGGTGAGCCATCGCGGCCTTCGCCAGCTCGGGCTTCTTGCCGTCATGCCAGTCAGAGCACAGAACAGACCGAGCGCGTTCCTGCGGCACCGAGAACGTCCGAGTCCCATCGGCTCGCGTCACGGCGAGCTGCCAGGGGCCTCTGGGAGTCGGTCCCTGGCAATAGGCTATCGCGGCGCCGTCGGGCGACCAAACGGGGCGACGCTGAATGCCGCCCCCCGTTGTCAGTTGGCGCTTGTTGCTCCCGTCGGCGTCCATCAGCCAGATGTGTGCCTCGCTCTCGTAGGCGATTCTGTCGCCGGCCGGCGCCCAGCGCGGCGCGGCCAGCGTCTCGCCCTCGGCCAGCCGCTTCGGCTCAGCCGCACCGGGCGTCACGAGGAAGATGGCATCCCTATCGCCGTCGCCGACCACGAAGAGCACCTGCCGGCCGTCTGGAGAGCAGGCCGGCGACGAGCAGGCCTCCCAGGCGGCGGGGCTGACCGCGGTCTCCTTGCCAGTGTCGAGCGCTCGCTCGACGATCCGGCCCGTGCGGCGGAAGGCGATCCGACGGCCATCGGGGAACCAGTCGCCCTGATCCCCATCGCAGATTCTCCTTGGCTCATCCCCTTTCCGGGCCATCACCCACAGGCCCAGCGTCCCGCCGCGGGTCGAGGTGTATAGGATGCGTTCGCCATCGGGCGAGAATCGCGGGCCGACGCCCTCGCCAAAGAGGTAGTTCAGCCTCGCGATGTCCCTGCCGCGGATGTCGGTCAGGTAGGTGCCGAGCACGGTCCCGTACTCCTTGCAGACCAGGAGTGTGCCGGGAAGCCTGGCGAACGGCTCATCCGTCCCGCCGCCGAGCGCTGGCACGATTCCCGCGCACAGCAGGGCTATTGCAGCGATGCCACGCAAAGGCCCTTTGGCAGACGCGCAGGTGAGAGGACGCCGGCGACACCTA
>VGYV01000265.1 GCA_016872855.1 Planctomycetota bacterium | reverse complement strand
AGGAAACTGCCTCAGAACCCACGCGCGCTGCGTTGCCCAGGCGGGACGCCGGTGCGGCTACTCCCGCGCTGAGGATGGGGGCTTGCGGGCGAGGGCGCGCCGCCAGTCGCGGCGCAGCTCGGCCCGGCGCTTCTGCCAGGCATCCGAGCCTTCGCCGAGGCGGTCCACGACCGGCACGTCGCGGATGTGCATCGGCTTGCCGCCGCCCACCGTCTCCGCGATGCGGGCGAACTCGGTGTCCAGCTCGACGTTGTTGGCCGACAGGACGATGGCCGTGGCCACGCGCTCGCCGAGGTCCCACTTCACCCGGGCGCGGGTGTGGCCGTCCACGATGAACGAGGTGCCGAGCCTGCCCCTGTAGACCATGATGGGCTCCCGTGCGCGGTAGCCCTCCTCGCGGACGAGCTTGTACTTGACCAGCTCGATCTCCGACTGCGTGGCCACGAGCTCGTCGAGGTGCAGCTCGCACTCGTGGTGGCGGAACTCGACGCCGAACTTGCGCTCGGCGTAGTCCACCCACACGCGCACGGCCGGCTCGGCGTGCTCCCAGTCCCTCTGCTCACGCGGGATGCGGCGGCTCGACGCGCCTCGTTTCATGAGACCTCCTGGCGACGCCCATCGGGGCCCAGCGTATCCCGCTGTCGGGATGGCTGCAAGTGGGTTGCAGGCCGTGGGCGCCCGGCTACAATGGTTCGTGGAACGGAGGCGTCCCCGATGGCGTGTGACGAGGCGATTGCGCTCGTCGAGGCGAACACGGCGCTTGCAGCCCCGCCGCTGTGCCCGGAGGTTCGGCTGCGCCTGCTGGCGCCTGATGCCCCGCTGCGGCGGGCCGCGCCGCGCGGGCTGTTCGCCGACGACGGGCCGCGGCCCTACTGGGCCTTCGCGTGGGGCGGCGGCCAAGCGCTCGCCCGCTATCTCCTCGACCATCCGGAGACGGCGCGGGGGAAGCGGGTGCTCGACTTCGGCGCCGGCTCGGGCATCGCGGCCATCGCCGCGGCAATGGCCGGCGCTGCACACGTCGCCGCGACGGACACCGATCCCCTGGCCCTCGCCGCCATTGCGCTCAACGCGGCGGCGAATGGCGTGGCGGTGAGCCCCTGCGGCGAGGACCTCCTGAAGACCGGGCGGGCCGACTGGGAGGTGCTGACCGCGGGCGACGTCTGCTACCTCTCCTGGATGGGCGACTGGCTCCGCACCCAGGCGGGCGGCGAGCGGCTGGTTCTCATCGGCGACCCCGGGCGCCCCTGGCTGCCCGCGGACCTGGTCACGGAGCTGGCCCGCTACACTGTCCGCACCACGCCCGAGCTGGAGGACCCCGCCCTGAAGGAGGCGGCGGTCTACTGTTTCAGGAACCTGCGGACGAGTGTCCCCGCCACTTCGTCCACCGCCTTGTCGGCCCCGCCGTTGCCCTGATTCGTCGCCACGAGCACGGCGAAGTCGCGCAACGGCGCCACCCAGACCACCGCGTAGTTCATTGTATTGCTGCCGGCGTGCATGAACACGCGGCCGCCGCCCCAGGGCCGCTCGGTGACGAACCAGCCGGGGGCATAGGCGCCGCCCTCGGGCGGCGAGTGCAATTCCTTCAGCGTCTCCGGCTTGAGCAGCCGGGCCGAGCGGGGGCTGGTGGGCAGGTGCTCGATGGCGAACTTCGCCCAGTCGGCCAGCGAGCAGTGCACCTTGCCCCCTGGGCCGAGGGGGTCGGGGTTGTCGCTCCTCGGCCCCGGCTCGATGGCGTGGACCTCGCCCTTGGCGTCCACGCGGTGCTGCCAGGGCTGCTCCACCTTGCCTGGCGTGCCCATGGCTCCGAAGCCGGCCGAGGCCATGCCCAGCGGCTCGAAGAGCATCGTCCGCATCAGCGTCTCGAAGGGCGTGTCGGTGATTCGCTCCAGCACGGCACCCACAATGCCGTAGCCCGCGTTGGCATACTGGTACTTCGTGCCCGGCCTGTAGGCGGGTGGCTGCGTGAGATGGGCTCGGGCGAAGTGTGCGCGCTGCTCACGCGGCGTGCTGCCCTGGACGGCGTCAGCCCACGACTTGCCCTCGGGCAGGTTGGGGTGGACGCCGCCGCGGTGGCAGAGGAGCTGGCGAATCGTGACGGACCGGAAGTCGGGGTGCATCGCGCCCGCCAGGTCGGGCAGCGCCTCGGCGAGGGTCGTCTCCCACTTCAGCTTCCCCTGCTCGACGAGGAGGCCGACGAGCGTCGCCGTCATCGCTTTCGTGCACGAGCCGATGTGGAACTGGTCGTCCCGCGTCGCCGCCACGTCGCTCCCCACCTTCCGCACGCCGACTGCATCGAGCGCGACCACGCGCCCCTTCAGTACCACCGCCGCGGCCAGCGCTGGCTGCCTGTACTTCGCCCGAATCGGCTCGAGCACGTCGGCCAGCCCGGCCGGCGGCGCGTCGGCCGCGCGCGACGCGCAAACGAGCCCGAGCGCTATCAGCGCGCCCAGCAGGGCTGTCCCGCCCCGCGCTTGCGGGAGCGAGTCCCCCGTGGCCTGGGCTCTCTCGGCCGTCTTCGGATACCACACTGCCCAGAATGCAGAAGCGACCACGGCACCCAGAGCGTAGCACAGAATGTCCAGGTGGTCTGCAAACGCCACCCCCGCGAAGGGGTCCACGCGAGGCAGGAGGAGTTCGAACACGAGCGACCAGATGATCAATGGGACCAGGATCTCAAGGGATTCAGGGACTCGATCATGCTTCCTGAGGCGAAGTTTGCGCAGAGCAAAGAGCATGATCGGGACCCAGAAGGGGATGCAGATGAGATCGTTGAAGTAGCTGTGGAAGAAGGGGTGTGGCGAGAGCGGCTTGAGCGCCCACCGGTTGACGAAGTAGAGGGCGAGGCAGAATAGGAAGAGAGGATCGCGGAGATACCGGAATCTCATGGTTCAGTGACCCGTTGGAATGTGCAGAAAGCTGATGAACGAGGCGAAGAGCAAGGCGGCGATGGCCATGACAACAAGCTTGATGGCAATGCTCACAGGCATTCCGGCGTAAAGGTCGTTCTTGATGGTGAAGAAGGCCAGAAGGAACACAACCATGCCGCTGAGCACGGATGTCCAGACAAGGCCTCCTGTCGGCAGGTCGAAGAGAAACTGGCCGAACGTTGGCAGGGACTCCGGCGGGGCTGGGCTCACGTTCGAGAGATCACAGTCGAGGCCTCGGCCACCCGGCTTGCCGTCGCGGCCGTAGGACACCACCAGGTACTTCCCGCCATCCACGGAGTAGCGGAACGGCTGGTTCCACCCGTCCCGCACAGCACCGTCTGGGTCTACCAGGTAGCTGCCCTCTTTCACAGCATCGAGTTCACCGAGGGTCGAAGGAGGCCTCCCGGTCTTCTCCATGTACGCCTGAATGGCGCTGTCGATCCGCCTGAGCAACCATCGTGTCCGGGGCTGCTGGTACTGGAAGTTCTCGTGGGTGCCCACGCCCCGCCACGCGGAGAGGAGCGCGAGGATAGTCACAGTCAGCCCAGCCGCGAGGGACAGGATGAGCCGCCATCGCCTACAGGCGCCCTCGCTCGGTGTCGGGCGCCCGGCGGGGGGTAGCGGCGGCTCAGGCGTGCGCCACGGGCACGCGAGTCCGAGCACCATCAGCGCCCCGAACCAGAGCACCACGCCTGGGTGTCCACCGGGCATTCCCTGCTCCTGAAGGCGCGAAGCGTCATGCCTGGCGGCCCTTCCGCACGGGAACCGAGATGGGGATGAGCAGGCCGAGGACGACGAGGAGCAGGGAGCAGGCGCCTGCCGCCAACAGGCCAATGATCAACTCGCCCTCTGTGAGCTGAAGCCGGGTGAGCTTCAGCACTACGAGCGGAAAGAGCGCTATCGCGGCCACGAAGCAGAGAATCTGCCCCACGCGCGCATCGAAGAGGGCCGTCGTTACACGGGCCTTGGCGAGCCGAGCGATAGGCCCCATCGCAACTCTCCTCAATTGAGGGCGGGTCTGGCTTCCACTCTCATCCAGGATACCACGGGGAGAGAGGACGATTCAAGAACACATCGGGCGCCAGGATCAGGGACCATACTCTGAGCCCCTCCCCGACTTGACGACCGGGCGGACACGGAGTATGGTCAAGGCAAAGCCCGCAGCGCTTGGTGTCCAAGGGGGGAGCAAGCGAGGCCGGGGAAGGAGAGTGTGGCCATGGGGCGATGGGCTTCTGCTGCTCAGGCCGGTGCTTTGCTCGGAATCCTGGTGCTCGCCGGGTCACTCTCAGGGGCTGGAGAGCCGGACCTCGACGTGCTCTACATCAAGCGGCTGCCGGCCTATACGCCAGGGCCGTGGGTGTATCCCGCCTCGGGGCCGCAGTACATGGGCGACCCTGCAACGGGGCGGCCATTCACGCCCGAGGAGCTGCGCACTACGCACAAGCAGTGGCCCGACGCCGGCGAGAAGGTGGAGTTCATCGCGGTCGTGGCCAACAAGAGCGATGCGCCCTGCGGACGCTTCGACTACGCCTGGACCCTCGATGGGCGGAAGGCCGGCGCGGGCGCCGTCGAGCGCCTCGAGCCCTGGGCGCGCACTGAGCTGAAGCTGCCCTGGGCCTGGGAGCGCCCGTTGCCGGCAACGGGCTCCCGCCGCCACACGGTGGGGCTCCAGGTGGACCCCGAGAACAAGGTGGCAGAGGCGTGCGAAGCGAACAACGCGCTGGAGGATTTCACCGACGCGCTCTCGCTCCAGATGCGCATCACGCCCCAGCTCTACAAGGCCTTCGACGGCAAGCCCAACAAGCTCGGCTCGCGGTCGTTCGAGGACTGGATTCAGCGGCACGTGAAGCTGATGAACGGCATCTTCGCGGGGTGCAGGTACCCCGGCCTCACGCCCGACGGCATTGCCGAGCGCGTCCGCATCCAGGAAGTCGTGCAGATGACGAAGGACGAAATGAAGAAGCCGCCTCAGCCCTTTGGCTGCGACGGCGGCTGGAACTTCTACGACGACAACTTCCCCTCCTGGTTCAACTTCCACATCGAGGACGACTTCGTGGCGAAGGTGGACACCGGCCTTCTCCACGAGCTGACCCACCAGCTCGGGATCATTGACATCTACTGCATCGTCGTGGCCGGGCACTGGAACCACGCGCGCGACGAGGAGGGCGAGCCCTTCTTCCTCGGCTACCACGCCCGCCAGCCCGACATGATGGGCGGGGCAGGGCCGTTCGTGGACAACGATGGCAACGTCGTCGAGTGCTTCACGTTCAGCCCGCGGCCCGACGGGAGCGTGGACGTTGGCTTCGGCAAGACCTTCGCGGCCTACTCGCCCCAGACGGCCGGGGCGCTCCACCGCATGGCCGGCCTGCGACGCGGGCACTTCGGCCTCTACCTCTTCGACCTTCCAAAGGCATCCGCGCTCCGAATCCTCGACAATGCGGGCAAGCCCGCCCAGGGCGTTTCGGTCCGCATCTACCAGCAAAGCCCGCACCCAGGCCCACAATCCATCCCCGAAATCCCCACGATGGCCGGCCACACCAGCGCCGAGGGGATCATCCCGCTGGGCAGCGTGCCGTTCGGCAACATCAGCCCAATCGGCATCAACGGCGTCCTCTTCCTCGTCATCCAGGGCCGCGGGCACCGCGAGTGCCGCTTCCTCGACATCTCGACCTTCAACCTCGCCGCTTGGATGGGCCACAAGGACTACTGGCTCGCGACGCTGAGGACCGGCGTGCCGCCCGAGGGCGCGCCCCAGGCGCCCAAGGGCCTCCGCTGGGGACTCCTCAAGCACGGGGCCAAGCCCCTGCTCCAATGGGACCCCAGCCCCGGCGCCGCAGCCTACAACGTGTATCGCCAGCGCACCTACGGCAAGCAGGAGGGGCCGACCAATCTTGCGGTCACATTCGACACCCCGTACGTCAAGGTGGCCACCGTGCCCGCCGACAAGACGACGGTCGAGGTCAACCCAATCCCTGGCTATGCCGGTGCCAGCGAGCAGCCGCACTTCACGGTGACGGCGGTTGGGGCCGAGGGCCGCGAGAGCGGGCACGCGCGAAACAAGGAGCTGACCCGCTGGGGGCCATGGCCGGTGCCGAACGTCGTCATCGAGAGGAAGGACGCGCAGACGGTGAAGGTCACGCTCGGCCGCGGCACGGGGGCAATTCAGGCGCGCAACAGCTTCGTCGTCGAGCGGGGCTCGACCTTCCGTGTGCGGGCCAAGAGCCTCTCCGAGGGCGCGTCGGCTTTCCGCCTCACCGTCGCCGGCCTCGGCGAGGTCCAGATTCCGCTCACCGGAGCGCCCACTCCTGGCATTCCCGCCATAGCTCAGCCCAGCCTCAAGGCCGACGACCAGTGGCACGAGATCGCCGTGGACCTCCGCGCCGCGCTCGACAAGCTTGCCCAGGACAAGAAGGCCACCCCCGCCCAGGGCCGCACCACCTGGAACGACGACTGGCTCGTCACCTCCTGCACCTTCGGCAACTGGGGCGACGACTCGAAGGAGCCACAGGTCTACGAACTCGAAGGCCCGCGGATCACAAGGTAGGGCGTGCATACTTGCACGCGGGACAAAGGACACCGCATCCTATGGCCATCAAGGACACCGCCCTCGCCGCACCCTCCCCTCTGTCATGCCGAGCTTGTCGAGGCATCTCTCTTGGGCTTGGCTTGGGAGCAAGAGAGATCCCTCGACTTCGCTTCGCTACGCTCGGGATGACAAGGGTTGCACAGCCGACCTGCTGATAGAAAGGCAACGATGACCCTCAGGGACACCGCTCTTACTGCTGCCCGGGCCGCGGGGGAGATACAGAAGCGCCTCTGGGGCACGCTGCTGAACGTGGACCAGGCGACACGGAACGACGTGAAGCTGGAGGCCGATCGCCTCTGCGAGCAGGCCATCATCGAGACCATCCGCCGCGACTGGCCCGGCCATGCTATCTTCACCGAGGAAGCCGGCGCACTCGGCGGCGACGGCGATTGCTGGTGGCTCATTGACCCCCTCGACGGCACGGTGAGCTTCTTCTACGGCCTGCCCTACTTCTGCACATCGGTCGCCTGCTATCGCCGCCCCATCCCTCCCTCCCCTCCCGAAGGTTCCAATACCTTCGGGAGGGTAAGCGGGGTCGTCGCCGAGCCCGGCCAGCGGGACGGTACCCTCCCGAACGTATTGGAACGTTCGGGAGGGCGCGGATTCCCCCGCGGCCTCGAATCCCTCGGCGAGCCGCTGGTCGGGGTGGTCTACGCTCCGCCGACCGATGAGCTCTTCGTCGCCGAGGCGGGCAAGGGGGCGACGCTGAACGGCAGGCTCATCCGCCCCAGCACGGTTACGACGCTCGCGGAGGCCATCATCGGCACGGGCTTCGGCGCTCGGCCGGGGGCAGTCGAGCACTTCGTCATGCAGGTCGGGCGCCTGTCGCCCCGCGTGCGCAAGGTGCGGGCGATGGGCTCGGCCGCATACGACCTGTGCAATGTCGCCTGCGGCCGCTTCACAGGCTTCTACGAGCAGCGGCTGCGCAGTTGGGACATTGCGGCGGCCGCCGTCGTCCTCCGCGAGGCGGGCGCCATCCTCGACGCCATCGAGACCTCCGAGGCCGAGTGGAACACCCTCGCCGCCGCCCCGGGCATCTACGAAGAACTCCGCGACCTGGTGAGGGGACGCTGAATGCTGCCCCGAGAACGGGTGCTTGCCGCCCTCGACTTCCGCCCGCCGGACGTGGTGCCGCTGCGGATTCTGCCGGCCGTGGGCGGCCTCTATGAGCACGGGCGGAAGCTGCTCGACCTCACGCGGGCCTGCGGCCACGACTTCGGCGACCTGAGCAGCATCACGCTCCCCGCCGCGCCGCCGCCAACCGATTTCGACCCCGATGGGCGCTACCACACCATCAAGACCGACGAGTGGGGCTCGACCTGGGAGTACCGCATCTTCGGCATCTGGGGCCACCTGATTGACTGGCCGTTGCGCGACACGGGCCGGCTCGACGCTTACAAGCCGCCCCCGCCACCCCCGGCCGAAGGCCCCGATTTCGAGGCGGCCAAGGCCAGCATCGCCGAGCAGAAACGCCGCTGGTTCACCCTCGGCGGCAGCGGCAGCCTGATGGAGAAGCTCTGGTCGCTCCGCGGCTTCGAGGACACGCTGGTGGACATCCTGCGCGACACGCCCGAGATCAACCGCCTGGCGGACATCCTCGTCGAGCACACGGCGGCCAGCGTCAAGCGATCGCTGGCCGTGGGCGTAGATGGCGTGGCCTTCGGCGACGACTTCGGGACGCAAAACGCGCTGATTTTCCCGCCGAAGGTGTGGCGGCGCTTCTACAAGCCGCGCTACGAGGCCCTCTTCGCCCCCGTCCGCAAGGCGGGCAAACGCATCTTCTTCCACTGCTGCGGCCAGATCGGCGACATCCTGGAGGATTTTTCCCAGCTTGGCGTGGACGCCCTCTGGCCCCAGCTCACCGTCTTTGATATGCCCGAGCTGGCGAGGTGCTGCCGCGACCTGGGCATCGCCCTAGAGCTTCACCCCGACCGCGGCGACCTCATGCAGCGCCGCTCCCCCGCCGAGGTCCGCGACCACGTTCTTCGCCTCGTAGACACCTTCCGCCCCTCCGACGGCGGCTCGTGGCTCTACATCGAGATTGACCCCGGCTTCCCCTGGCCCAACGTCGAAGCCCTCTTTCGGGTGGCGATGGAACTCAGAGGCTAGTAACGCCACGGGAGGGGCGGTGGGACATCGCTATTGCCAATGGCCGGAGCGAGGTGGTATAATCCCCGCAGACCGACTCAGGAACGGGCGTCTCGGGAAGGAGTGCCACATGCGGATACCGGCTGACCTTGTGGACAGGCTTGTCGCGGCCGCGCGGAGGGCCAGCGAGCGCGCATACTGCCCGTACAGCCGCTTCCCCGTTGGAGCAGCCGTGCTCACTGAGGATGGCGGCATCCACGCCGGCTGCAACGTCGAGAATGCGTCCTACGGGCTGACGATGTGTGCGGAGCGAAACGCCATTTTCCTGGCCGTGGCGAGTTCGCCGGGCGAGCCCCGGGTCCGATGCGTGGTGATCTACACGCCCACCGAGGAGCCCACCGCGCCTTGTGGCGCCTGCCGCCAGGTCATCCGCGAGTTCGGCCCTGACGCCGAGGTCATCAGCACCTGCGACACGCCGGCAGTCCTGTGCTCATCCACCCGCGAACTGCTCCCCGAAAGCTTTGGCCCTGAGGCCATCGGAGTCCTCAGTGAGAAGGAGGCCAACCATGGATCAGAATAAGCAGGCCACAGGCGGCGAAACCTTGGGCAAAGCACTCGCACAGGCGCTTAAGCTCTATGAGGGCATCCTGGGGCAGATCACGCAACCAGGGGCCACGCTTGGCCAGAGGGCCTGCGGCCTCGTCGGCGCAGTGCCGCTTGCGATGGTACTGGCCATAGCCATCCTGGGCATTGCGTGCGCCGTTCCAGGGGCATCCGTGCCTGTCTCCTTGTTGTTCTGGCTGGCGTTGGCTGGCTTGCTCGGGTTCATCTTGCTGATTCCTGTGGCTCTGTTGGTGACGGCCCGTACTCGCGCGCGTGACGTCGTGTTCTCGCGCGTGGTCCCGGAGTATCCTCTGCCGTCCGATGTGGACAACGAGGTCAGCGAACTGGTCGAGAAGCTTCGCGTGGCGGCGCGTGACTGGCTCAAGAGTAAGATGCCCAAAGAAGTCGCCATCAAGGATGACGACGTGCGAGCGAACGTGTTCCTGGCTAGGTACGAGAACCCACTGCCCGAGGGCACAGCGTTCATGCTCTTCCTGAAGGAGAAGTTCTCGCGCAAGATGAAGGACCCGCTTGACCTCACGGTGCAGTTCGGCCCCATGCAGGGTGCAACAGGTCGGGCGTTCTGCCTCAACAGGCCACAGCCCTCGGTCCGGCCGCTCGGCGGTGAGTGGGATGACCTACACCACCTGACAAAGGAGCAGAAGAAGAGCATTCACGAGGGGTTGAGGTGGGTTCTCTCCTTGCCCGTGCGGCGGGGACCTAATCTTGATCCTATCGCCGTGGCCAATGTTGACGGCCTCATGGAGCTGCCAGGGGATGCGGTAGACGTCCTGACGAAGCTTGGCGATCACTTGGCACCCATAGCGGAGAAGCATGCAAAGGAACTGGCTCTGAAGTGCAATGCCGTCAAGATCGAGATCTCCACTGAGAAATGCAGTTGGCCGCCGAACCCTACCTCGGATGTGACGGCGCACGAGTGATGGACCAAACCACCGACCACAGGCAGGCCCCCCGCGCCACCGGCATGGGGCGGTGATTCAGATCACCTGACAGATCCTGGACGGATTGCTGGAAGCAGGTTGGTGAGCGGCGACCGGCGCATCTTGATGTTCCACAAGCCCAAAGGCGTGGTCGTCACGCGCTCGGACGAGCGCGGGCGGAGGACGGTGTACGACCTGCTGCCCGATTGGGCGCTGGCCGACGGGTGGGTGCCGGTGGGGCGGCTCGATCGGGAGAGCACGGGGCTGCTGCTCTTTGTGAAGAAGGGCGAACTGGTCGAGCGGCTCACGCGGCCGGGGGCCTGCACGAAGACCTACGAGGTGTGGGTGCGCGGGCGGGTGACGGAGGAACACCTGGAGGCGATCCGCCGCGGCATACCGTCGCCCGTGGGGCTGCTCGCGGCGCTCGGCGTCGAGCGGCTCGGGGGCGCGGGGCCGAAGTCGCGGCTGCGCGTGACCCTCGACGAGGGGAAGAACCGCCACATCCGCCGCCTCTTCGGCGCGCTGCGCGACCCGAGGTTCGGCACGCCGCTGAAAGTGGTAGAATTGAGGCGCACGCACGTCGGCACCCTGGCCCTCGACGTGCCGTCGGGAAGCTGGCGGTTCCTGACGGAGGAGGAGATCAAGAGCTTGCTCGCCGGCGATTGTTCGTAGTTCCGCCTTCAGGCGGTCTTTGGCTGTTCGCTGGGAGACAAGACCGCGTGAACGCGGAACTACAAACTCTTGAGGAGCGAACGGAATGGCATTTGTCGTGAGTGGCTATGAAGCGCAAGAACTGGATCGGACGATGGTGCGCATCCCCGCCGGCAAAGTGCTCTTGGGCCTCACGGCCGAGGAGAAGGCGGCCCAGGCCAAAGCGGCGGGCGTGCATCCCGACATGCTGCACTTCCACTCCGACCGCCACGAGCTGGAGGTGCCG
>VGYV01000264.1 GCA_016872855.1 Planctomycetota bacterium | reverse complement strand
TCCCTTAACAATGGGGGGGGGGGGGACTATAGTAATATGAGCAGGGGACAAAACTCGGCGTCAAGCCGTGTGAACGCTAGGCCTCGGCCAGGCGTCCCTATATCCCCTGCTAGCCTACCAAAGCCGCTAAGGATAGCGGCTTTTTCTTTGTGTAGTACATCCCCCACGGCGCCCTCCTCGTGTCGTCCACATCATGGACGAGGGTAACGCGGTCCCAGATGAAGTGCAGGAAGCGCTCTTCATGGCGCTCATAGAGGCGCTGAAGCGCCCACAGGAGGTAGTCGGCCACCTGAACGCCATCGCACTCGGCGGCCTTCACTGCGAGGACGTCGGTCCGCGCGCTGGCGGCTGCTGCCCACTTTGCCTTGAACTTCGCGCGCGCTTGCTCCAGTGCGCCCCGCAACGCGGCTGTCCGATCGCACCGCCCTCTTGTGGCAAAGCATATTCTGTAGCAGCGCTCCCTGTGCAGGCGACCCCGGAATAAACGCTCTATGAGGGAGTCGTAGAGCTCGTCCGGATGGTAGTGATACTCTGCATCACGGTCGCGCCGTTGGCGCGCGTACTCGACGACTTTTTGCTTGTCGCGTACCACGGCGAAGAAGTGAATCTTGTGCTGAAGTAGGAGAGTGAAAACCTCCCTGCGGACCTCGGGCAGATCGTCGGTGGCGTGAAATGCCAGCGCCGTCTTGTGCGCCTCCGACCTGATTGACGGCACGCCCATGAAGTATGGGTCGGCCAACAGTCTGGTACGGAGTTCGCTCAGCTCTGCCCCCACGGCGGCCGGCTCCTCGATGTCCGCCAAGCCGAGCATGAAGAACCTGGAACACCCCTCCCTACCCACGATGACCCGCCCCTTCCGATCGAAGAGCGTGCCATCGCCGGCCTCGTCAACGAAGTAGCTGCGAACGGGCGCCGAAGACTCGGTGCTCACCATCTCTCTCCCAAGCTGTTGAGAACTGCCATTGCCCAAGAGCATAGCCGGGCGGCACGGGCGGGTCAAGCCGCGCTCCCTCCCGTGTTGACGGCCCGCCCCGTTGCGCTTACGATAGGGGCCTCGGGAACGAGCCAAAACACGCCAAGAGGAGCCGATGAGGACATGCGCAGACTGAGCCGACGCCAGTGGATGGGGGTGGGGGGCCTCGGGGCCGCGGCAATGGCGACAGGGGCGCAGGCCGCCGAGCCGAAGCCTGCGGAGACGCGGGGCGCGGAGACCCCGCCCACAAGATGGTCGCTGGGCCTCAACACGAGCACGCCGCGCGGAAGCCTGGAGGAGAAGATTCGGGCGACGGCGAAGGCCGGGTTCGACTCGGTCGAGCTGTGGAGCGGCGACCTCGGGCGCTACGAGAAGGAGGGGAAGTCGCTTGACGACCTGCGGAAGCTCCTGGCCGACCTCGGACTGAGCGTGCCAAACGTCATTGGCATCTGGAACTCGATGCCCGTGGACGAGGCCGAGAAGGCGAAGCGCTACGAGCAGCTCAAGCCCCAACTCGCCCAGGCGGCCAAGGTCGGCGCGAAGCACATCGCCGCCGTCCCAGGCCCCGACCGCCCGGACATGGACGTGCGTTGGGCGGCGAAGCGCTACCGCGAACTGCTCGAGCTCGGCAGGCAATTCGGGATCACAGTGGCCATCGAGTTCCTCGGCCCGATCAAAGGCATTCACACGCTGGGCCAGGCGGCGGCCATCGCCATAGAGGCCGACAGCCCGGACGCGCGAATCATCCCCGACACGTTCCACATCTACCGCGGCGGCTCGTCCTTCGCAGGCGTCCGCCACCTGGCCGGCTCGCTCTACGCGCTGTGGCACTTCAACGACGTCCCGAAGGAGCCGCCGCGGGAGCAGCTCCGCGACGGCGACCGGATTCTGCCCGGCGACGGCATCCTGCCCCTGCCGCAGTTGTTGAGGGACCTGTGGGCGAGCGGCTTCCGCGGCCCGCTCTCCGTCGAGCTCTTCAACCAGGAGCTCCACAAGAAAGACCCCTTCGAAGTCGCGCGGCTCTGCATGGACAAGATGAAGGCCCTCATCGTGAAGAGCGGGGTGGGGAATGTCTAATCCTCTTTGCGAGCCGCGAGCCGCGAGCTTCGAGCGGCGAGCTTGGCTGAAGACAGGCTCGCAGCTCGTGGCTCGCGGCTCGCAGCTTCTCCTCTCCTTCGCCTTCGCGGCCGCGGCCCTTGCCGCTGAGGACGCGCCCGAGCCCACCCTCACCCTTGAGGGCCACATGTCCCTCATCGGCGGGCTGGCGTTCACGCCCGACGGGAAGACGCTCATCAGCGCTGGAAGCTACGTTGACGCGACGATCTGCATCTGGGACGCCGAAAGCGGTGAGCTGAAGCAGAGCATTCGGGGCGAGAAGGGGAGCGTGGCCTGCCTGGCCCTCTCGCGCGACGGCAAGACACTCGCGGTGGGGGGCGGGGACGCGACGCTGCGGCTGCTCGACCCCGCGACGGGCAAGACGCTCCGCGAGCTTGCGAAGCACCGCGGGGGGGTGAACGCCGTGGCCTTCTCGCGCGACGGCAAGCTGCTGGCGAGCGCGTGCGACGGCGACGAGGCGGTGCGGCTCTGGAGCGTGGACAAGGGCGAAGTGCTCCACGCGATGACGATTCGCTGGGGGGCGCACTCCGTGGCTTTCTCGCCCGACGGGCAGGTGCTGGCGGGCGGCGGGCGCTTCGGGCGCCTCGTCCTTTGGGGCACGGCCACGGGCACCCAGGCCGCCTCGCCCTACCTGGGGAAGGGCAAGGTCACGGTGGCCTTCTCGCCCGACGGCACACTGCTGGCCAGCGGCAGCGAGGGGCCGACCGTGCGGCTCTTCGACGCCCGCGGCGGCAAGCTGCTGCGGACGCTTCCCCAGTGCGCGCCCACGTCGCCGCTGGCCTTCTCGCCCGACGGCAAGCTCCTGGCCACGGGCGGCCCGGATGGCACGGTGAAGCTCTGGGCGCCGCAGACCGCACACCTCGCCGCCACCCTCCGCGGCCACAAGGGCGCGGTCTCCGCCCTCGCCTTCGCCCCTGACGGCAAGTCCCTCGCCAGCGGCAGCGAAGACCGCACGATCAACCTGTGGGAGGTGAGGAAGTGATGCGTGAAAGCAAGACAGCAGACGGCAGATGGCAGATGGCAGAGGCCAGATGACAGAAGGCTCTCTTGCTGCCGTCTGCCCTCTGCCGTCTGTCGTCTGGCTCCATGCCGCGTCCCGCGTGCCGCGTGAGAAGAGAGGAACCGATGAAGCGGAAGATCGTCTTGTTGGGCGGCGGCAGCTTCTACCACGAGCAGGTCATCGGCGAGCTGGCCACCACCCCCGAGCTGGCAGGCTGCTCCGCCGTGCTCTACGACGTTGACCCGAAGCGGATGGGCATCGTCCGTCGAGCGGGCCAGCGCATCATCCAGGCCGTCGGCGCAAAGCTCAAGCTCTCCGCGACCACCGACCTGCCGCGGGCGCTCGACGGCGCCGACTTCGCCATCGGCTCCATCGGCGTCCACGGGCCGGGCCAGCGCTGGCACCTGGCCGACGTTGAGGCCGTCGCTCGCCTCGGCATCATCCAGACCACAGGCGACAGCGTCGGCCCCTCCGGCATCTCCCAGGGCCTCCGCATCATCCCGCTCTACGTCGAGATTGCCCGCCAGATGCGGCGCTACTGCCCCCACGCCTTCCTCCTCAACCACTCCAACCCGATGGGTCCCATCTGCCGCGCCGTCATCAAGGACACCGGCATCCAGGCCATCGGCTACTGCCACAACGTGGCCCACGAAACCACCTGGTTCGCCAAAGTGCTCGGCTTGCCCGCCCAGGAGCTGGAGGTCAGCGCCGCCGGCCCCAACCACATTCTCTGGCTGCTGGACGTCCGGCACCGGGGGCGAAGCGTCTACCCCGAACTCAAGCGCCGCATCCTGGCCGCGCCGCCCGAGCGCACCCGCACCTTCGCCCGCGAGGTGCTCGGTCTCCTCGGCCTCTACCCCATCGCGGGCGACCGCCACATCGTCGAGTTCTTCCCCCACGCCCGCATCCCCACGAAGCCCGAGGAACTCCTCTACGGCATGCAATGGCGGGCCGACATGATCCGCGAGGGCGCGCTCGCCCGCGAGCTGAGCAAGGAGCCCTCGGCGCTCGAACAGCGCGCCCAGGGCAAGCTCCCCCCAGCCATCCCCTCCGCCGCCTCCCCCGAGAACATGGGCGCCCAGATCCGCTCCCTTGCGCTCGGCGTGGAAACCCTCCACTACGTCAACACCCCCAATCGCGGCGCCGTGGCCGGCGTGCCCGATTGGGCGGTGATGGAGCTGAAGGCCGCCATCAGCTCGCGCGGCGCCACGCCCCTCTTCGTCGGCGAGTTGCCCCTCCAGGCCGCCCGCTGGACACTGGCGCAAATCTACGCCCAGGAACTCCTCGTTGACGCGGCCATCGAGGGCAGCCGCGAGAAGGCCCTCCAGGCCCTTGCCTGCGACCCCATGGTCCTCAGCTTCCGCGAGCCTGAGGCCATCCTCGACGCCCTCATCGAAGCCCAGGGCGACCGCCTGGCGCGCTTCAGAAGGCGTTGATGGGAGTCGGCATTGGGACTTGACAGCCGGCTCCCTGGTGGTATGATAGTTGGTACTACTGGAGACAAGCCATGGGCACTGCAAAGATCGCTATTTCTCTGGAGAGCGAGCTTCTAGCCGAGGTTGATCGTCTGGTCAGGACCCGCGTATTCCCCAGTCGCAGTCAGGCTGTGCGCAGTGCGCTGCGCGACAAGATCGAGAGGCTAGAGCACACCCGCCTCGCGCGAGAGTGCGCGAAGCTCGACCCACATGAGGAGCAGGCAATGGCGGAGGAGGGCCTCGCCAAGGACACGGAGCAATGGCCCGAATACTAAGAGGGGACATCTTCTGGGCCGACCTCGCTCCCACGCGGAGCCACGAACAGGCCGGCCGGCGTCCCGTGCTGGTCCTGAGCCGCGAGGTCTTCAACGAACGCTCGGAGACCGTGATCGCAGTAGTGATCACCAGCAAGGCTCCGCGCGCCGGCTTCCCACTCACGCTCGAAGTCCAGAGCGCGCCTCTGCCGAGGCAATCGTGGGTTAAGATAAGCCAGATCCGTACGCTATCCATTGAGCGTCTGGGCGCTCGCCTCGGCCACCTCTCCCCCGAGGAAGTCAGCCAGGTGGTTGACGGACTCAATGAGATCGTCGGGGACAGATGAGGCGCGGAACCCGCTTCTCTGTCATGCTGAGCTTGTCGAAGCACCTTTCAGGGGCCGACGCACACGACCCAAGTCCACCCTTGTCACGTCGACCGTCTCGCTTGAAAGGTCGCTCGACAGGCTCACAATGACAGGGGGGCGATCAGGCTGGTGCGCCGCCCGGCGCCATCAAGATGGGGCAGGCAATGAAAGCACCGCGAAGACCCGTGCTCACCCCCCGCCGCCGCGTCGAGATGGTGCTGAGGCAAGAGGTGCCCGACAAGACGCCTCTCACGATGTACCAGGGCATGGTGCCCCAGTGCGTCGTCGAGCGACAGCTCCGCAACGGTGGACTCTGCATCGTCCGAGGCTGCGGCGTCGTCACCACCACCCGCCCCAACGTGACGACCGAGACCCGCCGCTACACCGAGGACGGCAAGGAGCGGGTGCGCACCATCATCCGCACGCCCGTCGGCGAGCTAACCTCGCTCGCCCAGCCCGCGGGCTTCACCTCCTGGACCCTCGAACGCCTCTTCAAGCGCCCCGAGGACTACAAGCCGCTCCTCTTCATGGTCAACGACCAGCGCCACGAGGCCAACTACGCCGACTTCGCCAAGGCCGAGCGAATGCTCGGAGAGGACTTCATCCTGCGGGCCGGCATCGGCCTCACGCCCCTCCACGAGATCATGATCCACTGGATGGGCCACGAGGCGTTCGCCGTCGAGTGGGCCGAGCGCCGCGACGAGGTGCTGAGGCTCTACGACGCGATGGCCGCCCAGCACCGCCGCATCTACCCCATCGCCGCCGCCTCGCCTGCGCTCCACGCCAACTACGGCGGTAACGAAGTCCCCGAGGTCATGGGCAAGGAACGCTTCGAGAGATACGTCATCCCCCTCTACAACGAGGCCGCGGAGGTCTTCCACAAGCACGGCAAGCTCGTGGGCGCGCACCTCGACGGCAACAACCGCCTCTGGGCCAAGGCCGTGGCCGGCTCGGGCCTCGACTACGTCGAGGCATTCACCCCCGCGCCGAACTCCGATATGAGCGTGGCCGATGCGTTGGCAGCGTGGCCTGGGAAAGTGCTCTGGATCAACTTCCCCTCCTCGCTCCACCTGGCGAGCATCGAGAAGATCAAGTCGGCCACGAGGCAGATCATCCGCGAGGCCGCCCCTGGCAACCGGTTGCTCATCGGCATCACCGAGGACATCCCCGAGGACCGCTGGCAGGCCAACATGCTCGCAATCGCGCGGGTGATTGACGAGGAGGCCCAGGGACGGAGGTGGTAGCCGCCCCCGCCCCTGAAGTGGCGCAAGCGACGCTTGACAGGCGCCCAACCGTCCTGTACGATAGGCGCATGGTGGGGGGACCGAGGATACACCCGACATGATCGCGAAGACCGTGCAATCAGAGTTGAGAGACATAGCCAGGCGCATGCCTCCCTCGGCCACTTACAGCGATGCGATGTACGAGCTGTACGTCCGCATGAAGATCGCGAAGGGCCGGCAGGCAGCGGACGAGGGGCGTGTCGTCTCCCACGAGGATGCGCGTCGCAGGCTGAAAGTATGAGCCGCATCGTCTGGACCGACCCCGCCTTGAGGGACATGGAGGGCATTCGCGCCTACATTGCACGCGACTCCGAGTCCTACGCCAACGCGCTCATGCTGGACATCGTCGAGGCAGTCGAGGGTCTCGCCAGATTTCCGCGCATGGGCAGGTTCGTCCCCGAACTCCACGACGGCCACACGCGCGAGATACTCGTGGGCAACTACCGCGTGGCGTACGATGTCGTCGGGGACGCGGTGCGCATCCTCACTGTCCTCCACGGCGCCCGCCAGTTCCCCCTGTCGTGAGCACGATTCAGAAAGCAGGTAGTTACGACCCGAGCCCAAGCCTGCACCGAGCCTGCAACCGCCTGCTCACCGGCATCACCGAGGACATCCCCGAGGACCGCTGGCAAGCCAACATGCTTGCCATGGCAAGGGTGATTGACAAGGAGGCGCAGGAACGCAGGTGAGACTGGCACGCGCCATCTGGTTGACATGTGTGATGCTGGCGGGGTAGAATCACGGCAGGACAGGGGATGAACGACTTGGCAGGAGTCGAAGCATGGATGTGGCCGAGATTCGCGAACTGGCCCGCCTGAGCACGCCGGAGGAGATCCTCCTGCTGGAGGAGCTGTGGGACAGCATTGCCTCCGACGAGGCAGGCGTGCCTGTGCCCCAGAGCCATCGGGACGAGTTGGACCGCCGGCTGGCAAGGCACCGCGCGCATCCGGGGAACCTGCTGACGCTTGAGGAGCTTCAGGGCAGGATCGCGAGAGGGAAATGACGTATTCGCTACGGTTCCTCCCGGAGGTGGCCGACGACGCTCTGGCCGCCTACGCCTGGTACGAAGACAAGGCGCAAGGGCTGGGGGGAGGACTTTCTTCGGGCATTCTACGCCGCTGCGAACCAGGTCGCGCGCAACCCCCTGCTCTATGCCAGAGCGCACGGCGAGTTCCGGCGCTGCCTGCTCCGACGCTTCCCCTATGCCTTCTACTTCAGATTGGAAGCGGGGGAAGTCGCTGGGTTCGGGCTGTTCCACTGCGCGCGCGACCCTGAGAGCGTTCGGATGCAACTCGAGCAACGCGGCCCCTGAGCGGCCAATTTGGGCGGACCACGCGGGATGGAACCGCGGTAGGGCGTGCATACGTGCACGCGGAATCCCGAGGAGCGGCCCTTTGCCCAGCGAGATCAAGATTGACCTTCACGAGGTGGCCCGGGACGGGGCGGGCATCGAGCGCGAGCTGCGCGAGGCATTCGAGGAGGCCGAGCGCCTGCGCGTGGGATGCCTCCGGATCGTCCACGGCAAGGGCACGGGGCAGCTCAAGCGGCGGGTTGACCGCTTCCTCAAGGAGCCCCAGGTGAAGGCGGTCACGCGCAACATTGACCACGACTCGAAGAACTGGGGCCGCCTCTTCATCTACTTCCGCTGGCCCGAAAGGAGCAACCGATGAGGTGGTTTCTCCCGCTTCTCGTGCTGGGCATCAGCGCAGCCGCGTGGGCCGAGGAGGCGCCCTCGCTTCGGGCAAAGTGGGAGGTGCCGGCCAAGTGCGACCCCTTTGGCGAGCCGCGCGTCAAGGACCTCAAGGAGGAGCTGGCGGCAACGGGCTATCGCCTCGTCATCGCCATCCACCCCGAGAAGCCGCCCGACCCCAAGGGGGCCTACCCGCCCCGCGACCTCTATCTCATCAACGCCGACGGCTCGGGCCTCAAGCAGCTCACCGACACGCCCGACAAGGATGAGCGGACGCCCCGCACGTCGCCCGACGGCTCGATGTTCACCTACAACTTCGGCGACTTCCTGGTGGACGCGAAGACCCTCAAGACCCGCCGGCTCGACGGCTTCTACGTGTGGACGCCCGACAGCAAGCGCACCGTGGCGTGTGAGAAGCGCGGCATCGTCTACAAGGGCGTGGAGACGGGCAAAGCGACGGAGCCGATCAAGGTCGAGCGCCGTGTGAGCGTGGTGGACCTGTCGCCTGACGGCAAGTGGCTCATCTTTGAGATACGCGACTACCTGGGCTGCAAGTACACGATTGACGTCATGCCGTCCGAGGGCGGGCCGATCCGCAAGCTGCCCAACCATCCCGAGAAGAAGGGCGAGTGCCACCCCGCCTTCTCGCCCGACGGCAAGTGGATGTGCTGGAACGCGGGCAACTCGCTTGCCGTCCGCAAGTTCGACCCCTCGCTGCCGGACGCCACCGATGGCAAGATTGTGACCCTGCCGCCGGAGGCGATGGGGCAGGACCCGTGCGGCCGCTGGTCGCACTGCGGGCGCTACATCGCCTACGTCAGGATTCCGCCGAAGGGCAGTTGGCGCGTCCACAGCCCCCTCTGCATCGTCCGCGTCGCCGATGGAGCCACGAGCACCGTTAGCCCGCCCGGCTGGGTGGGGCACCATTGGGACTACGATTGGCTGCCGCCGGAGGAGAAATGACCGCGGCGTCTCCCATTCTGTCATTGCGAGCTTGCCGAGCGACCTTCCAGGGGCTTGACGCGTCACAAGGGGGCCGATCGCATGGGACAGCAAGCCCTTGAAAGGTCGTTCGGCAGGCTCACGATGACACGTATTGGAGTCCTCCCCGTTTTGCTCGCTTTCGTGCTGCCCTCATGCGGCGAGAAGGGCGCATCCCCGCTGAGAACGCCCACCATCGTCAGTGCCAAGAGCGGCGTCGAGATGGCACTCGTCCCCGGCGGCTCCTTCACAATGGGCAGCGACAGGAATGAGGAGGGCGATGAGCCGGCGCACACGGTCTTCGTCAGCCCGTTCTGCATTGACACCCACGAGGTCACGCAGGCGGAGTACGAGCGGCTGATGGGCAAGAACCCCTCGCTCTGGAAGGACCCGAAGAACCCCGTCGAGCAGATTCGCTGGAGCCAGGCCGCGGCCTACTGCAATGCGCGGTCCAGAGAAGAAGGGCTTCGGCCCGCCTATGACGAGAAGACGGGGGCGTGTGACTTCGCGGCCGACGGCTATCGCCTGCCCACGGAGGCC
Source organism: Planctomycetota bacterium (assembly GCA_016872855.1). Classification (GTDB taxonomy): domain Bacteria; phylum Planctomycetota; class PUPC01; order DSUN01; family DSUN01; genus DSUN01. The sequence continues at coordinate 1,436 of VGYV01000264.1, read as the reverse complement.
GAGTGGGAATACGCCTGCCGCGCCGGCACGACGACCACCTGGTTCTTCGGCAACAGCCCCGCGGAGCTGGGCGACTACGCCTGGTTCCGCGACAACTGCATGCGCACCCCGCAGACCGTCGGCCAGAAGCTCCCAAACCCCTGGGGCCTCTACGACCTCTACGGCAACGTGTGGGAGTGGTGCCACGACTACTACGCCGAGGACTACTACCTGAGGAGCCCCGAGCGTGAGCCCCGCGGCCCGGAGAAGGGCAACACCCGCGTCATTCGCGGCGGGGCCTGGAGCTCAAAGGCCAACCAGTGCCGCTCCGCCTACCGCGACCAGGAGTATCCCCAGTTCACCGACGTCTGCTTCGCCGCCGACCGCAACGGCCTGATCGGCTTCCGCTGCGTGCGCCCCGCGCCGCCGGCCCCGCCGGCCCGCACGCCACGCGCCCCCGGCCCGTCGTTCTGACATTCTCAAGAACGTCAGAACGACGGGCCAAGCGCCCGCTCGCCTCCCACGTTGCGCTGGGCGGCAGCCGCCCCTGCGTCGGGGGTTACCGGCCGGGGTCCGGCGGCATCTCGCGCGGGAGGGTGACGAGGAGCGCAGGGTCTCGTCCGGGCCGCATCGTCCCCTGCTTCGCCAGGACGACGTTCACCGCGCGGGGACGGAGGTCCCACATGGCTCCCGAGAGGGGGTCAACGATGAACCAGCCGACAACGTTCCAGCTCAAGAGGTTGCCAATGAGGTACCAGCCCCCCAGGGAGCCGGAGGTGGTGACGGCGGCGGGGGTGTAGCCGGGCTTCTCGATCTGGATGCGGTATTCGGCGGGGGAGAAGGGGCCGCCGCGCCGCAGCGACACGGCGACGGGGGCCTGCTGGCTGATGATGGCCGAGCCGAAGTCGTCGTAGACCGTCACTTGGGCCCCCGCCGGGCTCGCGGAGATGACCACCCTCTGCCTCGTGCCCTTGATGAGCGTGGCGCAGCCCGCGCCGCCGGCAAAGGCCATCCACGCCACCATGCCACAAGCCAGCCATGCCCTCGTCATCGCGCGGCTCCTTTCGACGCAGGCGTCTCGCTGCGCACCACTCACGGGCGGCGAACGGTCAGACGATCTCCAGATAGTCCCTGTCGGGCAGCTTCGGGAACGGGGCCGTGGGGAGCGTTTGATACCAGAAGGCCACGGACGCGATGTCGTCCTGGAGCGGCAGATAGCGGCCGCCGTCGCGCCAGCCCAATGCCTGGATGGTCACCCGCAGGTCGCGCTCGAAGCGAATCGGGTCCATCACGTGCCAGCGATACATCGAGAAGCGCATCTGCGAGCGATACGTCCCGTCCGGGCGGAACACCTGCATGCCCAGGAACGGCGTCGAGTAGGGCGTGTACTGGCCGGCAACGTCCCAGTTGTAGCACCCGCCGAAGTAGTCCTCGGTGCCCGTGCCGCAGATCGTCGG
>VGYV01000263.1 GCA_016872855.1 Planctomycetota bacterium | reverse complement strand
GGTTTGGAGTGCGGCCTTTAGGCCGTATCCTGCGCCCCAGATACGGGCTAAAGCCCGCACTCCGAACTCGGCGCGCCATCCGAGGGCGACGGTTGGCTCTCCACTTCATTCGGCTGAAGTGTTACGATCATTCGTGGGCGGTCACTGCTACCGTACGTGAGAGGAACGTGCGCTGCGCAGCCCCCGAACGGGGGCGACCGAGCCGTAGCCCAGGGCGACCGAAGGGAGCCCTGGGTAGGCCGAAGCCCGCGGGTAGCCCCCGAACGGGGGCGGTTCAGGCGGCCATGAATCGCCCCTTTCAGGGGCTCATGGATGGGGTGGCCCCGCGTCCCAGGGCTTCCTTCGGTCGCCCTGGGCTACGGCTGGCTCGCCCACTTCGCGGGCTACCAGGGGAACACCGCCGTCAGAGGGCGCCGCGGGCCTCGAGGACGGCGCGGATGAGGAGGGGCCAGGCAATCGTCGCGTCGCAGTAGACCTCCGCGTAGCGGCCCCCGTCGTCGGGGCTGACGAACTTGCCCCACGACACCCCCTCCGAATACGTGCAGCCGCTCAGGCCCCCCCAGTGCACAGGCTCGGGACACAGCCGCACGCCGTACTGGAACCGCGGCACGGCCAGGGTGGTGCCGACCCGCATGTTGATGATCTCGATGAACGGCGCCACCTGCTGCGCCCAGTTCCTCGGCACGCCCCCGCCCACGGTGAATATCCCCAACCGCTTCGCCCGCAACGCCCGCTTCGCGTAGTCGTGCAGGTCGAGGTAGGGGTTGAAGCTCGGCAGGTGGCCGAAGAACGCCGCCAGGTCGTCGCGGGCCAGGGACGGCCCGCCCACGGCCTTGCCGAGGGTGTGCGTCGCAAGGTCGAGGCCCAGCTCGGAATCGGTGAAGGCGGGGACGTAGACGGGCACGCCCTTCTCGAAGGCGCAGCCCAGGATGCTCGGCATCTGGCCGTGCTCGAAGAGGTAGCGGCCCACCTCGCGCGTCACCTCGCTCGAACAGGTCGGGCGCGACCAGTCGAACCTCCCCAGCACCGCGCTCATCACCCGCTCCGCCTCGCACAGGTTCGCCTCCATCTCCAGCGTGTCGTACACGCGGTTATAGCCCTTCTCGTACAGCTCCTTGTCGGAGACGGCGGGGTCGTGCTTGTAGTGCGTGAGGCCGATGGCCTCGGTGAGGCCGTGGGCCATGAGCGCGCCCGTCGAGATGACGATGTGGGCCAGGCCCGAGTCGATCATCTCGCAGACCACCTTGCCCATCTTGGCGACCGTCATCGCCCCCGAAATCGTCAGCACGATTGTGCAGTCGGAGTCGTCACCCATCGCCTTCAGCACGTGGAAGGCTTCGCCCAGGTTGCGCCCGCCGAAGGCCGTCCGCGACATCGCCTCGAGCATCTCGGCGAACGTCCCCGCCGCGCGCACATCCAGCGCCTCCAGCGGCGTTATCCCGTCCTTCCGCCCATCGTGCAGCTCTTCGCGCTCCATGCTATCCTCGCTTTCCAGGGAGTAGTATGCGCCGATGGCAGGAAGGGTAGCGTACCGCCCGTGCCCTGTCAACCCCGCGGGCTACCTGCGAACGGAGGGGCGTTCCCACAAAGCGCAGGAGGGACAAGAAGGCTGCCGGCGAAGGCGGGCCGCCTACGGACGGAAAGGGGTAAAGGAGGAAAGCCGCAAGGGGTTACTCAGGAACCGTCCTGGACGCACGAAAACCGAAGCCGTCGTAGCGGTCCGTGGGGCAGCCGTTGCCGCGGTACGCACAACGGAAGATGTCCGGAAGCTGGAGGCTCCAATACCCGCCCCGCGCAACAAGGTAACCGCCGCGCCACTCTGCGCTCTTCTGCTCGCTTCCGTCGTAGGTTCTCACATACGGGCTGGCGCACCACTCGTGGATGTTCCCTGCCATGTCATAGAGACCCCAAGCGTTGGGCTTCTTGCGCCCCACCGGACGCGTGGAGTTGCCCGAGTTGCGGAACCACCAAACATAGTCATCCAGAGCATCACTGCGATCACCCCAGTAGTAGGCCGTGGCGGCCCCGGCCCGGCAGGCCTACTCCCACTCGGCCTCCGTGGGCAGCCGGAAGCCCCCGCCCGCAACCTTCTCGTTGACCTTGGACATGAAGGCTCGGCAGTCATCCCAGCTCACGTTCTCGACAGGGTTCATTGGCCCGTGGAACCGGGCCGGGTTCCTGCCCATCATGGCCTGCCACTGCTCCTGCGTCACCTCATACTTGCCGATCCAGAAAGGCTTGTCGATCGTCACCCGCTTCTGGCCCTCATCCGAACGGCGGTACTCCTCGCTTGGAGGACTACCGATGACGAACTCGCCGGCGGGGATAAGGACGAGGTCCAGCTTCACCCCGGCGCCGAGGTCCACTGCGTCCTCCATCTTCACGCCCAGGGCCTTCGCCGTCTCTTCCTGCCGCCGCTTCGTCTCTGCCGCGTCGAAGGGCCAGCGCACACCGACCTCTATAGCAACCTTCGGGCCAGGCCCCTTTGGGCGTGGCGCTCGCGGCACGAGCTTCATGACGGCAGGACGGTCGGAAGTCCTCGCCGAACAGACCACCCGAAAGCCACCCCAGTCAAGATTGCCCTTGAGGATGGGTCCGAGCCGGTGCGCGGAACGGCAGTTCTGCGAGGCGGCGAACCACAATCCGCCCCGCAGGACGCGGCGCCGGGAGAATGCCTCTTCGTCCTTTGATTCGCTGCCGTCGAATCGTTCGGCGTAAGGGGAGGCGCACCACTCCCACACGTTGCCATGCATGTCGTGGAGCCCCCAGACGTTCTGTCTCTTCTCTCCGACCTGGTGGGCTCCGCCGCTCCGGTTTGCGTCGTACCAGGCGTAGTCGCCAAGGGTCGCATCGGAGTCGCCAAAGCAGAATCGGGTGGCGGCCCCAGCTCGGCATGCCCACTCCCATTCACCCTCTGTGGGAAGGCGGAAGCCCCTGCCCGTCCTGTCCTCGACCGGCCTGGCGAGCCAATCGCCAATATCGAGCGTTCGTAGGTTGGGCGGGAGAAGCTCGCTCATGACTTTCTCGTTGAGCTTGGCAATGAACGCCCGGCACTCGTCCCAGCTCGCCGTTTCCACAGGATTCCTCATCCCGCTGAACCGAGCAGGCTTGCTGCCCATGATGGCCTGCCACTGCTCCTGAGTGACCTCATACTTCCCCATCCAGAACGGTTTCTCGATGGTCACGGGCTTCTGGACCTCGTCGGAGCCACGGTCCTGCTCGCTGGGGGGGCTGCCGATCACGAACTTGCCGGCGGGCACGAGCACAAGTTCCAGCTTCACCCCGCCGCCGAGGTCCACCGCCTCCTCTACCTTCGCGCTCAGGGCGCTAGCCGTGGCCTCTTGCCGTCGCTTCGCCTCAACCGCACCGAACGGCCACTCCACATAGACCTCAACCGAGGCCTTTGGCGCAGGGCTCTTGGTGGACTTGGGCTGCGGCGCGGGGCGGACAGGCCGTGCGGGCGCCACGACCTCTATCGCGGTCTTGGGCTTGGGCGGGGCCGGCGGGGTGGCAGTGGCGACCTCGCTGTGGGCCTGTGGCTCGGGTGGCGAGCGACGGAGGGCAAAGGGGAGCCAGATGGCGAGGAGAACGCCCACGGCCAGGAGGCCCCAACCCCAGTAGGCGGACAGGAAGTCCAGAGCGGCTTCCCAGAAGGTGGCAGGGGCCGGCTCGGCAGTAGCCGGCGAGGGCCGGGATGGGGGCAGAGCCCGGGGTGTTGGCAGCGCGGTCTTAGGCCGAGGCGCGGGCGCCGGCGGGGCAGCGGGCGCCGGCTGGGGGGCCATGGGTACAGCGCGAGGCTCGGGGGTCGGGAGGGCTATGCCCAACTGGCGGGCGAGGTGTTCGTCGTAGGGGGCTTTGGTGTTGGGGTCCTCGAGGGCGACGCCGGCGGCGCTGAGTTCGTTGAGCATTTCCTGGACGCGGCGCATGCGGTCGGGGTCGGGGTGGAGGGCCCAGCGCTTGAGTTCGGCGGTCTGGCGGAGGATGGCTTCGTGGATGGCGTGGGGGTCGGGCTCGAAGAGGGTGAGGCCGAGGAGGGCGTAGTGGTCGGGCGGGCGCGGGCCGGGCGGGAGGCCGAGGAGTTCGGTGTAGAGGTCTGGGGGCGTCTCGGCCATGGGTCCCACCCAATCGCCTTGTCGCGGCAGGCCTCTACTTGCGGGATGGGGGCTTGAGGAGGTCTTCGGCGCGGGAGCCGAGGGCGTGCCAGAGGGCGCGCATGTCGCGGGAGAAGCGGCAGCCGAGCTCCGACTTGTCCGAGGCCTTGGTCCGCAAGGGGCTGCCCTCGGGCAGCCAGTAGCGGGGACCGCGCGGGTCCTCGAAGGGGGGACGGGTCAGGCGGATGGGGTCCTCCGCCTTCACGTTCGCGGGGGCCTTGGCCTGCTCGTAGAAGGCGGTGTTGGTGACTGTGGCCAGGAGTTCGCCCTTCTTGTCCTTGGCTGCCTTGCCCTTTGCCGCGGGCGGGGCGACGACGAGGGAGTGGAGGATGCTGTCGGCGATGGTGGTCGCGCCGCGCGCGTCGTCGGCGAGGGTGAGGGGGCTGACGGCGGTGACGTGGGTGAGCTTGACGCCGCCGCGCAGGTCGCCGTCGCCCAGGATGAGGCAGTCGGTGAGGGTGACGCTGCGGAACTGGATGTCCTTTCCGACGATGACGCAGGAGGCGACGTTTCCGCCCTCGACCGTGGCGCCGTCGGCGAGGAGGAGGGCGCTGTTGCGTGCCGTGAGGTCCTTGAGGCTGTCGAGGCGGAGGACGCAGCCTTCGACGCTGGCCTTGGCCTGGACGTGTTTGGAGATGGCGGTTTCCACCCCGAGGTAGGCGAAGCAGTCGTGGAGTGTAACCTCGCAGCCGTTGCTGAGGTCGAGGGCGGCCTTGGTGCTTCGGAACTCGAGGTGTCCGAGCCAGGCGTTCTTGCCCTGGTCGGCGAATTGCAGGATGGGGTCGCCCTTGGGACCGCCGCCCATGAGGATGGGCCTGCGCTCGCCGCCTCCGCGTAGGATGAGGCCGTTGGCCTTGTCGGCGGGGATGGAGACGGCGACGCGGGTGTAGTTGGCGCCGCCGGCGACCTCGATGCTTGCCGGCGGCTTTTCGATGGCGGCGAGGGCCTTGTCGAGCGAGGCGTGCGGCGCCCCGCCGCCGAGCTTGAGGAACTGGCCGCGGGCCTTCACGGCCGCCTGCATGGCCTCCACGGTGGGGTTCAGCTTCTTGTCCGTGAGCAGGGGGCTGGCTGCCGATGCCTCTCGCAGGGCGTCGAGGTGCTTGCCGCAGGCTTCGAGGTCGCGGATCGCGAAGGCCGCGGCGGCCCTGTCGTAGCACTCCTTGGCCTTCTTCTCGTCCACAGGCCCCTTTTGCTTGGGTTCGGGCGCCTTCTGCTTGGGTTCGGGCTCCTTTTCGGGCGGCACCTGGACGACGGTGGTGGGCGGGGCGTAGGGCTTGAAGGCGGCGGCGAGCTCGAGGAGGCGTTCCTGGGCGGCGTAGGCGTCGGTCTTGCCGAACTTCTGCTTGTAGGCATCGAGGTCGGGCCGCTTCCCGTCGAGGGTGAGCTTGAGGAGTTCCGCGAAGGCTTGCGCGGCCTGGGCCTCCTTCTCGGCCTTCTCGGCGGAGAGGGGGGCCTCGGACAGGGCGTCGGTCTCGGCGCCGAGGCCGCCTGCGCGGGCGAGGGTCGCCTTCGCCTTCTCCTCGTCGCCGGCGAGGCGGAACCAGAAGCCGAGGGCGAGTTGCTGGGCCGCATCGTCCGGCCTCGACAGGCCCGGCAGCTTCGCCAGCCGTTCGACCGTATCTCTGGTGAGCTCGCTCCAGAGCTTCTGGTCGTTCTCCATGCCGCCCCCGGGCTTGGGCACCACGGCGGTCAGGCCCTTCTTGTCCGCGTCCACGAGGTCGCCATTGTTGCCCGACACCTTCAAGTCGCTCTTCCGGATGCGGGGCTGGGCCGCCTTGATGTGCTGGATGATGGCGTCGCGGTAGGCGGCCAGGGCCTCGATGGCGGCCTTGCGCTGGGCCACTTGGGCGGCGAGGCCGGGGTCCTCGAACTTCAGCTTGGCCAGCTCGGCGAGCGCGCCGTCGAGGTTCCAGCTCTCGGCGAGCTTGTGGACGGCCTCGAGGCTCTTGGCGGCCTCGGCCTGCTGCGTGGCGCGCCGTGCGGTGGCGAGGGCGTCCTCGGCGCCCTTGGCCAGGCTGGCGCAGGTCTCCTGGAACTGGCCGATCGCGTCCGCCGCCTCCTTGGCTCGCATCACCTCGTCGTCCGTGCCAAAGGTGTCCACGACGGTTTGGAGGGCGGCCTTAGCCTCGTCGAGCTTGCCTTTCGTGGCCAGGTCGGTTGCCTTCTTGGCGATGGCCTCATATGCCTTGGTGGCTTGTGCCTGGATGGCGGCCTTGGCCTCGGCCACGGCCTTCCCGAGGTCGGCGTCGTCGTTGGCCTTGGTCAATTCGTCGAGCGCGGCCAGGGCCTTGCCGAACTGGTTCTCCGCGGCGAGCGCGTCGGTGTTCTTCCTCGCCTCGGCCAGCTTCGCGCGCCAGGCGGGCCCATCGCCCTCCTTGGGCGCCCCCTTCGGTTCCTCCTTGGGTTCTCCCTTTGGCTCCCCCTTCGGTTCCTCCTTGGGTTCCTTCTTGGGCTCCGGCTCCTTCTGCTTGGGCTCGACGGACACGTCGGTGGTGGGCTTGGGCGGCGTGATGGCCTCCTTGGCTTTCACCTCGGGGCCTTTCTTCGCCTTTGGGAGGACGGGGGTGGCGGACTTCGGCCGTGCGGGGGCCTTGGCCTTGTCGGGCTCGACGAGCGTGCTGGTGGTGGGGGCCGTGGCCCGGCTCCTGCGGGGCCTGAGCGCGGGCAGCACGATGGCGGCCAGGCCTGCCACGGCGAGCAGGGCGGCCGCGGCGCCGATGGCGAGGGGGAGCCGGCTCCTGCGGCCGGCCTTGCGGCCCGTGGGCGCCCCGGTGTCGGTCACGGGCAGTTGGATGGCCGTGCCGCTCACGAGGGCCTGCATCTCGTCGAGGAGTTCCTGGTAGTTCTGCGGCCGCTCGGCGGGGTCCTTCGCACACATCTTCCGCATCAGGGCATCGGCCCCTTGGGGCACTTCGGCAGCCACTGCCCGCGCGGAGGGGAAGGGGGTCTCGGCGTGCTGGAGAATCAGCTCGGAGGCGGTCGCGCCGCTGAACGGGGGGCGGCCGGTGAGGAGGTGGAAGAGCACGGCCCCGAGGGCATAGATGTCGGAGCGGCAGTCGGCCAGCCGCGGGTTCTTGGCGAACTCCGGGGCCATGTAGAGCGGCCCGCCGTGGGCGCCGCGCACCATGCTCACGGAGGTGCCCTCGAAGCTCTTGAGCAGCCCCACGTCGGCCAGCTTCAGGCTGCCCTGCTCGGTGAACAGGATGTTCTCGGGCTTCAGGCCGCGGTGCAGGATCATCCGTTCGCACGCGAAGTCGAGCGCCGCAGCCACCTGGGCGACGATCTCGACGGCATCGGCCACCGGCAGCCGCCCCTCGCGCGCCAGGCGGCTTGCCAGGCTCTCACCGTCCACGTACTCCATCGAGAAGAAGTGGTACCCGCGCTCCTCATCTATGTCGAATATCTGCACGATATTCGGGTGATTCAGCTTGGCGATGGCCTGGGCCTCGCGCTTGAAGTTCACCAGGAAGTCGGCGTCGCGTGCCGCGGCCTCAGGCAACACCTTGATGGCCACGCGGCGCTTCAGCCCCTCCTGGACCGCCTCGTAGACGGAGCCCATCCCACCGTGGCCGATCAGCCGCTGGACCGTGTAGCCGCCGAGCCGCTGCCCGGCGGCCAGCTCCCCATCCCCGTCGGGCCGTTCGGACAGCTCCGACAGGTCAATCACGGCTCCTGCCTCCGTCTTCGGCTTCTGCGGCGCAACGGGCGCGGGCGCCACCTCGGTCGGCGGAGCCGGCGCGGCAAACGTCACCGTGCTCGTCATGCTCACCGCCGCCTCGCCGCCCGGCTCTTTCGGTGCCGAAAGCACCGTCTTGCACGTCGGGCACCGGAAGCGTTCCGCCCCCTCCGGCGCCGCCATCTTCTTCTTGCAGTTGGGGCACGTGACGATCAGCTTAGCCACGGCGCGGTCCCCCGTCCGATAGGTCGCCTCACCACCACGCCAATTATAGCGCCCCCTCGGCTGGCTTTGCAACACCCCCCGCGCCTTGCTTGACACGGCGGCCCCCAGACAATACCATCGTCCGCCGTGTCCCCTTGGCTGCCCCTCACGACCCCAGGAGACAGGAACCGATGGACGAGTTGCGTTTCCGCCAGGTGCATCTGGACTTCCACACGTCCGAGCATATTCCCGGCGTCGGCGCGCGCTTCGACCCCGAGCAGTTCGTGGCCATGCTCAAGCGGGGGCGGGTGAACTCGATCAATGTCTTCTCGAAGTGCCACCACGGCTGGTCGTATCATCCGACGCAAGTGGGTGCGATGCATCCCAGCCTCACCTTCGACCTGCTGGGCGCGATGATCGAGGCGTGTCACGCTGCGGACATCAAGATCCCCGTCTACGTGAGCATCGGCTGGGACGAGCGCTCGGCCCGCCTTCACCCCGAATGGCGCGAGGCCACGGCCGACGGCAGGCTAGCCGGCGCGAGCCCCCTCCAGCCCGGCTGGAAGAAGCTCTGCCTCAACTCGCCCTATCTCGACTTCGTCACCGCACAGGTCGAGGAGATGGTGCGCGGCTACGATTGCGACGGCGCCTGGCTCGACATCATTCACCAGGGCGAGTGCTGCTGCCCCTGTTGCCTCGCGGGCATGGACAAGGCGGGCCTCAGCCCCGAAAAGCCCGAAGACCGCAAGGAGTTCGCACGCCGCGTGCTTCTCAACTACTATCAGCGCATGACCGCCGCAGTCCACGCCATCAAGCCCGGCCTCCCGGTCTTCCACAACAGCGGCCACATCCCGCGGGGCCGCCGGGACATCCTGCCCTACTTCACCCACCTGGAACTCGAATCGCTCCCCACCGGCGGCTGGGGCTACGACCACTTCCCCATCTCCGCCAAGTACTCCGCCACCACCGGCATGGACTTCGTGGGCATGACCGGCAAGTTCCACACCACCTGGGGCGAGTTCGGCGGCTACAAGAACCCCATCGCCCTGAAATATGAGTGCGCGGCCATGCTCGCCTGGGGCGCCAACTGCTGCGTCGGCGACCAGCTCCACCCCGACGGCCATATGGATGAGGACACCTACCGCATCATCGGCGATGCCTATGCCCACGTGGAGGCCGGCGAGGAGTGGTGCCGGGGGGCGAAGCCCGTCTCCGAGGCCGCCATTCTCTCCGTCGAGGCCGTCGGCCAGCGCGGCAGGGGCAGCGACGACCCCGACATCGGCGCGGCACGCATCCTCCTCGAAAACCACGTGAACTTCGACGTCGTGGACGCCGAGGCCGAGTTCTCGCGCTACCGCCTCCTCATCCTGCCCGACGAGGTGACGCTGGGCGACAAGGCCCTCCTCCGCAAGGTCAAGGGCTTCATCGTGGGCGGCGGCACACTCGTCCTCAGCGGTCGCAGCGGCATGGACGCCGCCGCCACCCGCTTCCTCGTTGATGTCGGCGCCAAGCCCCTCGGCCCCTCCCCCTGGCAGCCCGACTACGTGAAGCTCCTACCCCTCTCCCTCCCAGGGAGAGGTCGCTCGCCGCAAGGCGAGCGGGTGAGGGTGGGGGCTGATTGCGAGTCCCACCCTCCCCTACCCCTCCCTGAGAGGGAGGGGGGTCAGAGCACCCTCGTTGAGAACCCCTTTGTGATGTATGAGCGGGCGCAGCGGGTGAAGGTGAAAGATGCCGAGGTCCTCGCCGAGGCCTGGCGGCCCTACTTCAACCGCGAGTTCCGCCACTTCTGCTCCCACCAGCACACCCCGCCCGCCGAGCCCGCCGGCTACCCCGCCGCGATCCGCAAGGGGCGCGTCCTCTACTTCGCCCACCCCGTCTTCACCAACTACCGCAACAAGGGCCAGCAGCTCGCCCGCGACTACGTCTGGCGCCTCATCTCCGACACCTATGGCCGCCTCGACGTCGAGGTCGGCCTCCCCAGCGCCGGCCGCGTGAGCCTGCTGCGGCAGGAGATTGTGGGCGGGGCGTCTCAGCCCCGCGTCGGCCGCCACATCCTCCACCTCCTCTACGCCACGCCCATCAACCGCGGCCGCGGCATCGAGGTCATCGAGGACATTGTGCCCCTCCTCAACATCCCCGTTTCGCTTCGCCTCAAGGCCCGCCGCGTCACCCTCGCCCCCGAGGGCACCCCGCTCCCCTTCACCCGCCGCAAGGGCCGCATCGAGTTCACCGTCCCGCGGCTGGAGTTGCACCAGATGGTGGCGTTGGCGGATTGAAGGGGGCGGGCTACAGCGATCGGGCGAGGTGGTCAAGGCGGACACGAGAATGTCCGTGTCGAGGACGATTCTCATTGTTCGCGGCGCCTCTCGGCCCTGGCCCGCGCAATCTCGGCGTCAATCTCCTCCATCGTCATCTTGTCCTTGCCCAGCTCTTTGGCCCTGGCCCCAATGCGGTCGAAGAGGATGCGGGCCCGGGTCCGGCGCAGCGCAGCTAGCTTCTCCTCGAAGCTCTCCTCGTCCGCGTCAGTGAGGATCGCGAACGGATGCCCGTTCGCAGTCAGGACCATTTCGTGCTCGGTCTCGAGCCCCTTGCGGATCGCCGCCGTATTGTTCCGGAACTCCCGAATCGTGACGAACCTCATCGCCGTTGCTCCTGTCGCCAGACGAGGGGTGGTATTGTGTACCAGGAGTGTACCCCATTGAGGACGCATTGTCAATCAGGTTCGTCATGTCCCTCGGCGGCTTGCTTTCCCTGGCGTTCCAGGTATCCTGTCTCTTTGTCCGTGTCGCCTGTGTGATCCGTGGTGAGGCATGTCGCTTTCTTCCCTGGAGTGGGCATGAACAAGCCAATGCGTTTCATGCAGGTCGGCACAGGGGGATTTGGGGGCTACTGGTGCCGGGAGGTCCTGCCACGGCTGGTGAAGATGGGCAAGGCCGAGCCAGCAGCGGCGGTGGACATCAATTCCGAGGCGCTGAGCAATGCCCAGCAAGGCTACGGCATCGCGCCGGAACACTGCTTCACCGAGGCGAAGCGGGCACTCGACAAGGTTGAGGCGGACTTCGCCATCATCGTCGTCCCGCCCGCGCACCACGAGGCCATTGTGGGCCTGGCGGTGGCGAAGGGGCTGCACATCCTG
>VGYV01000262.1 GCA_016872855.1 Planctomycetota bacterium | reverse complement strand
CAGGTCCACACAGCCGCCGACGTCGTTCCACGAGAGGAGCAGCGCGGCCTCGCCCCGCACGACGCCGAACATCTGCATCGTCAGGTGCGAGCGGCTCTGGTGGGTGAGGAAGCGGTGCTTGACCTTCTGGCCGGCGCGGACGAGCCAGCCCTCGCCCTGCGGCACGACGAAGGAGCCCGGCTGGTCGGCGGCGAGCCACAGGGCATCCCGCAGCACCGGGTGGCCACGTTCCTCGACGCTCAGGTCCAGATCACGGCCGGAGGGCAGGGCCTGGAAGGCAAGCGCGGCTTTGGGCTCCTTGAACTGGATCCGGAGCGACTGGCCCTTGGCCTCGACGGACACCGGCTCACCCATCGGCCGCCCGCCGGCGAAGAGCTCGCCGGTTCCCGTGTCGCGGAGATACCAGGCGCCGCTCTTGCGGCAGGCGACCAGCTCGAAGTGCTCGGCGTTCAGCCGCACGGGGTCGGCGACCGATGCCTGGACGAGCGCGCGGCTCGGCATTGTCGAAGCCATGGCTGCCCCCCACGAAATGACGAAGAGAAGTGCGAACTGAAGCCTGTTCATCGCCCCTACTCCACTCGGAGGAGGCCCCACTTGTCGGGCGCGAGGCGCGCCTCACTGGGGATGTCGTTGACGATGGCGGTGTCCTTGTTGGCGTGATAGGCACGGAGCACGTTGCGGCTGCCGCCGGGGTCGGAGAAGATGACCCCCACATCGCCGCGCGTCGCCATCCCTGGCTTCGGGGCGAAGCCGATGTCCTTGAGCGGCACCGCGGCCTCAAGCGTGTAGCCCTTCGCGTTCCGCTGAATCGCCACGCGGGCGCCCGCCAGCGCCGCGACGCGGTCGAACGAGACCGAGCCCGTGGGCGAGCTGAACACCTTGGGCAGCTTCTCGCCCTCGGGCACGATGGCGTCGTAGAGGACGCAGACGGGCTTGCCGTCGAGCACGATGAAGAGGAGCCGCACGTCGCCCCGGGCGGGCTGCCTCCGCTTCGCATCCGCTTGGGGGTCACAGGCGAGCATCACGTCGCAGGCGTCGCCCGTCTTGAAGAGCAGGAAGGCGTCCTTGCCGCCGTTCGCCATCGGCGAGTCGTCGGCCACGTCGAAGGCGGCGAGGAGATGCGCGTCGTCGTAGGCCAGGGCAATTCGCGCCCCTCGGCCCGCGCCGGCGTCAATCGCCACGGCGGCCTTCATGTCCCACTCGTCGAGCTTGCCGTCCACCGTGGCCGCCTTCGCCCTGGCGAGGCGGATGGGGGCTGGTCCCCCGGCCGCGCCGCGGCGGCGCGAGGCCACCTCGATGGCCTTCGTGTGGTCGCCCTCGGAGAGAGCGAAGCGGGCCTCGGCCGTGCGGATCGCGTCGAGGCCAGTCACCTCCCAGATGCGGGCATCCGTGTCGCCCGCGATGAGGTAGACCTTGCCGTCGTCGCGGTTGCGGAAGAGGTGGCCAGAGAAGTTCTCCGGCCACACGGTCGTCGAGTCGGCCTTCGGCCCGTAGCGGTTATCCTTGCAGAGCGAGGCGACCCAGAGGCCATCGCTCGACAGGAGGTTGAACTGGCCGAAGTAGCCGTTGACGCCGATGAGGGTCAGCCTGTCGCCGAGCTTCACCTTCCCGATGAACTTCATTGCCCCGACCACGTCGCCCGGCTTGGCGAGCGGGGCGTCGAGGCCGAAGCCGAGCCACACGTTGCGGTAGGCCCAGCGCCGCTTGCCGTCGAGCGTGTAGCGGGACACGGCGCTCCAGCGGGTGCCGGTGCCCGTCTGGATGTTGCCGCCGCTCTGTTCGAGGAGGTAGAGCGCGTCGCCGTCGGGCATCACGTAGTGAACCTGGTCGCCGAGGGCCTTGAACAGCGGCTTCTGCTCGACGGGCTTGGGGTAGACGGGGGCGCCACTGGACAACCAGTCGCTCGGGCTCACGTGGAACACCGCGTTGCCCCAGTTGTTCCAGAAGCTCAGGTCGTCGTCCACCCACGGCCCCCAGTAGTTCCGCAGCGCCGTGGCCACGGGCTGGATGGCCAGTTCGTCCTCCTGGATGAACGTGTCGCCGTTGCGGTCGAGCCACCAGAGGGTCTTCGTGCCGCTCAAGTCGAGCTTCTTGAGGAACCAGTCGGGCAGGTGGAACTTCAGGTGGCCGCTGTCAATGATCGCGGCGAGCGGCTCGGCCACTAGGTCGTCCCGGAGGCGATAGACCACCACGCCGCCGCGGCCGGTGTGGACCACGTAGGTGCGGTCACGCAGGTGTCGGAGCTTCAGGGCGCGGCCCATGTAGCCGCCGTCGTGGTCGAACTGGAGGCCGCGGAGGCTGGGCCGGGTGAGGGTGGCGACCGTGCGGTGCTTGCCCGTCGCGTAGTCCACCTCGAACAGCGTGTCGTGGGCATTGACCCACGATGGCCTCTGCTCGTCGGCGATGCCCTCGACGGCATAGGCGCCGCCGCCCAGCAGGTCGGCCAGGAGATCCCCGTCTGGCGACCACACGCTGACACGCCGCGGCGAGTCATCGTGCTCGCAGACCCACACCTTGTAGCCGGGGGCGACGGTGACGCCCGACGGCTTCAGCAGCCCTGCCGGATCGGAGCGGCCGACCCACGGCCGCCCGCCGGGCTTCCCGATCACCCCGAGCGGCTTGCCAGCGCGGTCGAACACCTTCACCTGCATCGCGTTCCCGCAGTCGGTCACATAGATGTGGCCTTCGGGGTCCGTCGCGACGCCCCACGGCGCCGAGAGCCCCTCGTAGGCGACAGGCGTCGCTCCCCCGTCGAGGACCTGGCGGACGACCCGCTTGCCGCTGACGACCAGCAGGTTCCCGTCCCTCTCCACGGCGAGGCCGGCGGGTCGGGGCAGGCTGTAGCTCCTGGACTCCATCTTGCCCGTCCGCCAGTTGAAGGCGACGACTTTGTCCTCCAGGTGGAGCGAGGCGTAGAGGATGTCGCCCGCCACCGCGATGCCCGTGAGATTCAGCCCGAGGTCCTGCGGCCCGATGTCGCCGCTGCGGACGTTCTCCCAGAATGGCTTCCGCTCGCGCTTCAGTTGCGCCTTCCATTGGCTGACGACGAGCGTGCGCTTGCCGAAGGGGAAGTTGATCGGGCGGCCCGACTTCGCCTCCCAGAGCACGACGCCGGCGGTGAAGGCCGTGGGGTTCTCCTCGCCCCACTTCTGGCCATCCTGCGCGACGAAGAGCCGCTCGCCATCCGTCGCCATCGCCGTGACCAGAATGCCGAGGTCGAGCACCTGATGCTGGCCCCAGAGCTTCTGCACTTTCCCATCAGGGGTGAAGTCCTTCTTGATGGCGACGACGGCCCAGCCGGCCTCGCTGATGGTCCAGCCGAGGTAGACGCGCTCGGCGTCGCTGGTGGCGGCGATGGGCGGCCCGTGGTCGCCGCCCCAGCTTCCCGTGCCGTCGTCGGTCCGCCACGGCGGATTGCCCGCGTTGTGGAGCGAGGCCACGTGTCGTTGCCCGATGCCGCGGTGCGAGAGCACCTTCACCGTGTAGTCCCCCGCTGGCAAAGGCCGGCCGTCATCATCCAGACCGTCCCACTTCAGCTCGCGCGGAGCGCCGCTGGAGACAGGGAGCGTGCGCACGAGATGGCCCGCTGCATCACAGATGGCGGCGCTCAACGACTTCGCCTCGGCATCCGCTACAGGCAGGGCGAGGGTGAGGGGCGTGAGGGCCTCCTGCACGGTGACTGGCCGCTCGGACTTCGGCAGGTTGCCCCGCGGCGAGAAGACGGCCTGGCCCCACATCGCCGCGCCCTGGAAGGAGAAGCCTGCCTCGCGGACCACGTCGTTGAACGTGCACACCTGCCTCCAGCCCGTGCCGTCGCCCCACAGCGGCTGGACGACGAGGGCGATGCGGTCATTCGCCTGCGGCGGGCCATCTGCCGCATTGAGGAGCTTCCACGGCACACGGGCCTCCAGCGTGTAGCCCTTCCCATCGCCGTCCTTGCGGAAGGCCACGCTTGACTCCTTGCCCGCGAGGAGCTTCGTCCCGTGGTAGTCCATGCCGTGCTGGATGTGGAGCACCGGCTCCTGGCGGTCGGTGTAGTGCCAGAGGGTGAGGTGGCAGATGCGGTCGCTGTTGGAATCGCGGAGCGGGTAATCGGCCTTCGGGTCGCTGCACAGCCGCACCTGGAGCGCATCGCCGTCCCAGCCCCTGTTCGGCTCCACCTTCGGGTCGTGGCGGTTCACGAGCGGCGTGTCGTCGGCCACGCGGGCCGCAACGTAGAGCGCCTCCTTGTCGAACATGAAGGCGATGGTCGCCGTGAACTTTGGCCGGAGCGATTCGTCGAAGGCGCACTCGATGCCGCCGCTGAGGTCCCAGTCCCTCAGATCGCCGTCCACGGCTACGGTCTTGGGCACGGGCACGACGCCCACCCGGTCGTGCCGCTGAGGCTGCGCTGAAGCGATTGCCGCAAGAGCGAGAAGCAGGCTGGGGGGAAGTGCTCGCCGCATTTGTCGCGTGCCTCCTTTGTGATACACTGAGGGCCGATTGGCCGCGTCTAAGGTACGAAACTCGCGACCCCCCGTCAACCTCGTGCGTTGCAGGAGCGACCTCGAATGCGTCCCAACCTGACCCTTGGGTGCTTGTTGCTTGCAGGAGCCGCCATGGCCGCCGACTACCGCGTGCCCCTGATGGCCAAGCCGCCAACCATTGACGGGAAGATCGAGGCCGCCGAATGGGCGGCCTCGGCGGGCTTCGATGGCTTCGCCTTCAACGGCACGCTCGACCGCCGCCGCGTCAGAGCCTGGGTCGCCGCCACGAAGACCCATCTCCACTTCGCCATCCAGTCGCAACTGCCCGACGAGGGGCAGCTCGTCGCCGAGGTGAACAAGGACACGGTGAAGATCGTCTTCGACGATTCCATCGAGGTCTGGATTGACCCGACGCCTGGCTCCGAGCACGGCCAGTCATTCCAGATGCTCGCCAACGCCGCCGGCCGCGTGGCCTACAAGCACCACGGTCGCGGCAACGTCCCCGAGCAGCCCGCCTGGGCCGGCAACTGGAAGGTTGCCAACGGCTTCCACGCTGGCCACTGGCACTGCGAGGTCGCCGTGCCCATCGCCTCCCTCCCCCTCCCGAAGGTTCCCAACCTTCGGGAGGTTACGCAGGGCGCCTGGGGCATCAACCTCTGCCGCAACTGGAAGAACCCCTGGGCGTTCTCCTCGACAGGCGGCGGGGCCTACGCGCCGACCGACCGCTTCACCTTTGCCCCAGATGCCCTCGCCATCGCGCACGAGAATCGCGGCGACGCTTTCATCGGGGACATCCACCACGCCCTGGTTCTCAGCAATCCGATGGCCACGCCCATCGCCGTCAAGGCCGCCCTCGCGCTTAAGCGCGACGTCATGCCGGAGTTGATCAACTCCGAAATGGTCACCCTCGCCCCCGGCGAGAGGAAGGAAGTGGCGATCAAGGCGAAGGACGACGCGACCCGCAAGTTCGACCTCACGCTCTCCGTCACCTCACCCGACGGCAAGACCGTCCACTACCAGCGCACGGTCACCTGGCAGAAGGGCGAGCCCTGGCGGTGGACGACGAAGAAGAAGGAAGTCCTGCCCATTGACTTCCAGTTCGCCTACTATCCCTACAGGAATGCCATGCGGGTGCTGGCTGACGTGTCGAACCTGCCGCAGGACGCGAAGCTGGAGAAGCTCACCTGCACCATCCGTCCTAAGGGCCGCAAGCGGGCCGTCAGGAGCGTGACCTTCGATGCCTTCAAGGATGGCCGCCAGGAACTCGAGTTCGCCCTCCCCCACCTCGACGGCCAGTACGAGATCGCCCTCGCCGCGAGCGGCCGGAACGTGCCGAAGGGCGAGTTGGTCAAGGAGTTCGAGCGCACGGTTTACGAATGGGAGCGCAAGGGCCTCGGCACCAGCACCACGGTCTACCCGCCCTTCACCCCCATCAAGGTCGAGGGCAAGAAGGTCTCCACCGTCCTCCGCGAGCACACGATGAACGACTTCGGCCTCTGGGACCAGGTCGTCGCCGCCGAACAGCCCCTGCTCGCCGCGCCCATGCGGTTCGTCGGCGGCATTGCCTTTGACCGGCTTGTGGAAGAGCGCCAAGGCATCAGATTCACCGAGGCCGCGCCGCACAAGGCGACCAGCCGCGCCGCGTTCAGGATCGGCGCTGTGGAGGCCGAGGCGACCTCCACCTGGGACTACGATGGGCTGATGAGGGTGGACCTCAAGCTGTCTTCAGCCGCCGGCCAGGCACTCGACCACTTCTATCTCGACATCCCCCTCAAGGCCAGCGCGGCACCGATGATCCACGCGATGGGCGATGGTATTCGGAATACCATCTACGCCCGCGTGCCGCAGGGCGAAGGCGTGGTGTGGGACAGCTCGAAGGTGCAGGTGAACGATCTCCCGAAGGGCTTCTGCTCCTACATCTACGTCGGCAGCCCGGTGCGTGGGCTGTCGTGGTTCTGTGAGAACGACAAGGGTTGGGTATGGAACCCTGCCGAGCCCAATCTCGCGCTGGTGAGGAAGGGCGGCCAGCTCATCTTGCGCATTCACTTCATCAATAAGCCCACGATGGTCAAGGAGCCCAGGACCATCAC
Organism: Planctomycetota bacterium; assembly: GCA_016872855.1. Lineage (GTDB taxonomy): Bacteria > Planctomycetota > PUPC01 > DSUN01 > DSUN01 > DSUN01. Next base: position 4,638 of record VGYV01000262.1, on the reverse strand, counting down.
CTTTGGCCTCCAGGCCGCGCCCGTGAAGCCGCGCATCGGCAACTGGCGCTATGCCTGGCACCGCGAGAAGTACACGCTGCTGGGCACCGACATCAACTGGCTGGCGCTCGGGGACTGCGGCTCGGTGTATCCAGCGGGCAAGGACATGCTGTTCTGGGAAGCCATCGCCCGCGGGAACAAGGAGAAGCTCTCCGACGAGGAGGTCAACAAGGTCATCGAGCACGGGCGGAAGTACTTCGAGCCCTACGGCGAGGACAAGGTCAAGAGCTACATCGCCCACGTCCGCCACAACCTCCGCTCGCGCTACGGCTCGAAGATGGTCTTCTACTACAACCGGGCCAGCTACCAGCTCGCTGACGAGTTCCAGACCTTTCAGGACGAGTGGGGCCTCTCCGACTACCGCACCGTGGGCAAGGGCAACGGCATCTGGGAGATCAAGATCGTCCCGACCGAATCGTACATTGACCACGCGCTCTGGTGGTACGGCAAGAGCTTCGACATCGGCGGCAACCAGGGGGTCTATTGGGACAACTACTTCTTCGTCGGCTCCTACAACACGGCGATGACCGACGCCTACAAGCGCGAGGACGGCTCCGTCATGCCGTCGAATGGCCTCTGGGGCCTCCGCGAGCTGGTCAAGCGGACGTTCGTCTACATGAACGAGCGCGGGATGCGGCCCATCACGATGCCCCACATGACCTCCACCAACATCCTCCCCCTCTACTCCTTCGCCACGGTGCAGTACGACTGGGAGTGGAAGTACTCGGAGGGCGACGTGCAGTATCGCTTCCCCCGCGAGTACATCCTGCTCGTCTCGACGGGCGAGCTGGCGGGGGTGTGGCCCGTGCTCCTCGGCGACCACGGCAAGCTGGCTAACGACCCCTGGACGCAACGCACCTTCGCCGCCGTCTGCCTCGTCCACGAACCCGACTGCTGGGGGCGGAACGACGTGTGGGAGCCGCTCTTCAAACACGTCCACCGCCTGGTCGAGAACCCTGGCCTGGAGGTCTACCGCTACTGGGACGACCGTCCCCAGCCCGTCGTGGCCGACAGCCCCGACCTGCCGACCATCGTCTACTCGCTCAAGGGCAAGGAGGCCCTCTTCGCCGTCGTCAGCTACGCCGAGAAGGACCTCGATGCCACGCTCACGATTGACGCCAAGGCCCTCGGCTTCGAGGGCGGCTACAAGCTCCTCGACGCCGAGACGGACAAGGAGGTGCCCATCGAGGGCAACAGGCTGAAGCTCACGATCAAGAAGCACGATGTCCGCGAGTTCAGGATGCTGCCATGAGAGCTGGGTTGAGGGGCGCGGCCCAGCCCTCGCAGAGGGCGATAGGAGGTAGCCACGGGCGTCAGCCCGTGGGGCGGGCGTCACCCCCGGCCCAGCCCCCGCAGGGGGCGGCAGAAGGCGGCGGCCGGAGGTCTCTGCCGCCCCCTACGGGGGCTGGGGGTTGGGCCGTCGCGATCCACGGGCTCACGCCCGTGGCTATCACCTGACGCCTCCTGCGGAGGCTCCCGAAAGCGCCCACCGCGGAGCAAGGGCCTATTGCCCGCGGCTCGGCCCTGCCGCCCGCCGGCGGCGGGCTGGGCCACCCCTGAATCAGAGCGGATGGGGGACCAAATGAGAAGGTTCACGCTAAACCTGGCCGCGATGGCGGGACTGCTCTCGGCGTCGTGTCGCGCGCCCGTGCCTCCCGTCGCCGTGGGGCCGACGCGGGAGATGACGGCCTTCCTCGGGGTTCCCCCGGAGCTGGAGGACAGGCTGCTCTACTACCACGGCTTCGAACAGATCGGCGGGCGGCCGGAGGTCAACAAGGCGGATATGGCGCAGGTGGGCAACGTGAACTCGGTGCCCGACGGGATGCGCGGGCGGGGCGCGCTGACGGGCAAGAGCGGCGCGCTGCAACTGCGCAGCCCTGAACTTTCCCCTCACAAGCCGCTCACGGTGATGTTCTGGTGGGCGCTGGCCGAGGATGCGAAGCCCGAGACGGGCTTCGGCCTCGTGCATCTTCAGGGACGCGGCATCATCTCCCACTTCGCCGCGGGCAAAGGCCCCTGGTGCGCCCTCCAGCGCAACGCGGGCATCCTCCAGGTCTACAACTTCCCCGGCATCCAGAACGTGAACGGCATCTATGACGCGAATTGGGCGGAGCACGTCGAGCTGAAGGCCGGCGTCTGGCATCACACGGCCCTCGTCATCCAGGGGGCGTCGCTCGTCGAGGTTTACACCGATGGCCGCCTCGCCTGGAAGACCCGCAACGACGGGCGTCCGTTCAATGAGGACGACAAGGTCGGCGAGGTCACCGTGGGCACGCGGGGCGCCCCTGGCGTGGCCATTGACGAAGTGCTCATCCTCCGCCGCGCCCTCACAGCCGCCGAGATTGCCGACTACATGGCCGCCATCCGCCAGATGCGCCAGGTGGGCTATCCGGTGGAATGAGCCCACGCCTCGTTCTCGCGCCTTGAGCATCTGGCGAGATCACACGGACATGCACGGACACACACGGACGGGGAATCCTCTGCCGCTCTGGGGCCTCAGTCCGTGTCCGTCCGTGTCTGTCCGTGTCCTTCTCGGAGCGCGGGGCAATCGGTCGTCCGTCTTGAATCCCGCGCTCGTGCGCAGTAGAATCGGGACGTGGGCGTCGCTCAGCCACGATGGAGGGACTCTCGTGCCGAAACGCGTGGCGACTCAATCAATCACTGTGGCTTCTGCCCTCGCAGTTCTTCTCCTCCCGCACGTCTCGACTGGCGGGGAGGCGCGGGCGCCCGACGCGGTGGACGCCTTCATCCAGGCGCTCAAGGCGAACGACCCGCACGCCGTGCAGCGGGCCATGCACGGGGACTATCACCGGCTGGCGAGGGTCGAGGCGAACGTGGCGCGGCTTCTCGCCGCCCTGCGCGATGCCGACCCGCGGGTCCGCTGCGGGGTCGCCAGCCTGATAGGCAGCCTGCGCCTGCGCCAGGGCGTCCAGCCGCTTCTTCCCCTGCTGAAGGACGCTGAGGCCAGCGTGCGGCAGAGCGCCGCGTATGCTCTGGGCCAGCTTGCCTGCGCCCCCTATGGCCGCGCCGAGTCCCCGGACCCGGCTGCCGTCCCTGCCCTGGTCGCGCTGCTGAAGGACCCGGCGGCGGAGGTCCGCGGCGCCGCCGTGCGCGGCCTGATAGGGCTCAAGGACCCGCTCGCCACAGAGCACATCATCCCGCTGATCAAGGAGAAGAAGACTGATGTGAGCTGGGGCGCCGTCCGAGCGCTGGGGAACATCGGCGACCCGCGCGCGGCAGGGGCGCTTGTCGAGTCGTTCTTCCTCGGCATGTGCGACCACTGCACGGGCGCGGGCGGCGCGCTGGCCGGGCTAGGCGGCTGGGGGGTCGAGGCCCTTCTCGCGGCCGTCCCGAGGGCCGAGCCTGATCTGCGCGCGCGGCTGATTGACACGCTGGGCATGAGCAGCCACCCACGCGCGGCGGAGGTGCTGCTGGCCATGCTCGACGACCCGGAGATCGGCCGGACCGCGGATGCAGCGCTGGTTCGCAACGGCGGCTGGCCACCGCGGCCTCACGAGCCGTTCGTTGACGCCCTTCTGACCGGGCAGGTGAAGGCGCGGCGCCGAGCGGCCTGGTGGCTCTGGGGCTACAAGGACCAACCGGTCGTGGACCCCCTCCTTGCGGCTGTCTCGGACGTTGACGCCGAGGTGCGTGCCTGCGCCGCGATGTCGCTTGGCAAACTCAGGGACCCCCGCGCGGTGATGCCGCTGCTCATTGCGCTCAGGGACGGCGAGCGGAATGTCCGGCAATACGCAGCCGAGGCGCTGGGGAAGCTGGGGGACCGCCGGGGTGTCGAGGGCCTCGCCACGGCCTTGCGCGATGCCGAGGTGTGGGTCAGGAGGGCGGCCGCCGAGGCCCTGGGCAAGCTGGCCGACGCCCGCGCCGCCGACGCGCTCGCAGCCGCGCTGAACGATGGGGACGCGGCCGTGCGGGACAACGCGCTCGTGGCCCTCGCGAAGGCGGGAGACCGCAGAGCGGTCGTGCCCATCGTGGGCATCCTACAGGACAAGGCGTCCAAGCTCCGCAGCCGGGCCGCTGAGCTGCTGGGCGAGCTGAAGGACCGCCGTGCCGTGCCGCCCCTGCTGGCGGCGCTGGGGGAGGAGGACGCTCCGCTGCGATGTGCCGCGGCGGAGGCGCTGGGGCTGATCGCCGACCCGCGCGCCATCGAGCCCCTCGCGGCCCTGCTCCGAGAGCAGCGCTACGACATCCCTTGCACGGTGGCCGTGGCCCTAAGCCGAATGGGGGACCAGCGGGGCATTCCCGTGTTGATCACCGAACTCGAAGCCAAGAGGGAGGGCGGCAACTGGCACGCGGTCCTGGCCTTGAGGAAGCTCGGCTGGCCCGCGCTTCAGCACCTCGTCGCCCGCCTGAAGGACCCTGACGAGCGCACTCGTTACAGCGTGGTCCACAACCTGGGGCGCATTGCCCATCCCTCGACCGTGGAGGGCGTGGTGCCCGCGCTGAAGGACCCATCGCCCACCGTGCGGCACGCGGCAGTTCAGGCGCTGGCTGAGATAGGGGACCAGGGGAAGCGGACGACCTGGCAGCCGCGCTGGGGGACACTGTGCCCTACGTGCGCGATGCGGCAGCCAAGGCACT
>VGYV01000261.1 GCA_016872855.1 Planctomycetota bacterium | reverse complement strand
CGCCAAGCTCGCCGCACACTATCATCTCACTGGCGGCGAACCAGCGCCATTGCTTTTTGCCGTCCACACGTACTATGCCGTGCTGATGAAGTTCCTCGCAGCAGAGATCGCCTCGACCTTTTCCCCTCTGGGCACCTCTGTGCTCAAGAAGTGCGCCGGCGCGGCCACGAACGCCCAACTGCGCCGCGACATGGCGCAACTTGAACAGGGTGGCATCTGGACCCAGCTGGGTATCACCAACTTCCTCGAAGGCGACCTCTTCTCTTGGTATCTCGGCGCGTGGACCGATGAGGTGGCAGAAGCCGTCCGCTCGATCGCCCGCACCCTTGATGACTACGACCCCGCCACCCTCAGCGTGGAGCCAACCGAGAGCCGCGATCTCCTGAAACAACTCTACCAACACCTGTTCCCCAAGAGCGTGCGCCACGACCTCGGCGAGTACTACACCCCGGACTGGCTCGCCGAGCACGTACTCAATGAGGTGGGCTACAACGGCGACCCGGACAAGCGCATCCTCGACCCCGCGTGTGGCTCGGGCACCTTCCTCGTCATGGCTGTCAATCGCGTCAAGCGGTGGTTTGAGGAGCATGCCCACGAGTGCGGGTTCGGCGAAAAGGAACTGATCGCGAAGGTCCAGACAAACGTGATCGGCTTTGACCTCAACCCCCTCGCCGTCATGGCCGCCAGGACCAACTACCTGCTCGCTGTGCGGAGCGTGTTGAAGTTCGCCCCCCGGCTGGAAATTCCGGTCTACCTCTGTGACTCGATCATGACCCCCGCGGAGCACGGGGAGCTTTTTGCTGGGAGGGGCGCGCGCAAGCTCCGCACCGCCGCAGGCGAGTTCATCATCCCCGGCGAGATCGCTGCCGACCGTCAGCGCGTGGCCCGGTACGCTGACACCCTAGAGGCGTGCATCAGCAGTGGGTACACTGTCAGTGATTTCCTCGCTCGTTGCCAGGACCAGGGCCTGCCCGTTGCTGAGCGCCAACTGCACACAGAGCTGTATGAACAGCTCCGCCTCCTCGAAGCGAAGGACCAGAACGGCATCTGGGCGCGCATCATCAAGAACGCCTTCGCCCCGCTGTTCGTCGGGCGGGTGGACTTCGTTGCCGGCAACCCTCCGTGGGTGAACTGGGAGCATTTGCCCGAGGACTACCGAGACAGCATCAAGCCACTGTGGGAGAGATACGGCTTGTTCACGCTCGGTCCCTCCGCGGCCCGGCTGGGTGGGGGTAAGAAAGACCTCTCCATGCTCTTCACCTACTCCGCGGTGGACAACTACCTCGAGGATGGCGGGCGGCTGGGGTTTGTCATCACCCAGACGGTGTTCAAGACTAAGGGCGCCGGCGACGGTTTCCGGCGGCTCCAGTTCGGCAGGGGCAAGGGCAGGGTGGTGTTGAGACCCGTATCTGTGCACGACATGAGCGACTTCCAGCCGTTCGAGGCCGCAACGAACCGCACGGCTGTCTTCCTCTGCGAGCGCCATCGCAGGGCCTTCCGCTATCCTGTGCGATACGTTGCATGGCGGAAGCGACGCGCCGTAGCCCGAGACGCGACGTTGGACGAAGTGGTCGCGGCATGTGACCGGCGAGAGATGCGCGCGGTGCCCGTGGACCAGCAGGCCGGCACATCGCCGTGGCTGACTGCCCCGCCCAAGGCTCTCTCCGGGATCAAGAAGGTGCTGGGAAAGAGCGGCTACCAGGCCATCGCAGGGTGCTGCTCGTGGCTCAACGGAGTGTACTGGGTCAGAGTCCTCCAGGAGCTTCCTGACGGCCACGTGCTCATCCAGAACCTGCACCGCGTGGGGAAGATCAGGGTGGAACATATTCGCTGGACCGTCGAGTCGGCCCTGGTCTACCCACTATTGCGGGGCAGAGACGTTGTCAGGTGGTGCGCGCAGCCGGTGGCCCACGTGCTCCTTGTTCAAGACCCCGAGAAGCGCTCCGGGATACCGGAGGCGCTCATGAGACGGCGCTACCCCAAGGCATTCGCCTACCTCAAGCACTTCGAGACCCAACTGCGGGAACGTTCGGGCTACAGGAAATACTACCAGCCCTCTGACCCCTTCTACTCGATGTACGACGTGAGTGAGGGGACGCTGGCGCCGTGGAAGGTCGTGTGGCGCGACATGGGCGACACGATCCAGGCAGCGGCGATGGACAAGCCGGATTGCCGCCCGATCGTCCCCGAACACCACGTGATGATGGTTCCCTTCACCGAGGCGCGCTCGGCCTACTACCTAGCGGGCGCCTTGGGTTCCTCGCCAGTCAAGCTAGCGGTGGCCTCCTACACGCTCACGACCGGCATCAGCGCTCACGTGCTCGAGCACATCGCCGTCCCCGCGTTCCGTCCCAGCGACACCGTTCATCTCAGGTTCGCGGACCTGTCTCGCCAGTGCCATGCAGCGCGCGCCACCAATGATACGGTCACTCTAGGCGCCCTTGAGGCCGAGATTGACCAGGCGGCGGCGGAGCTGTGGGGGATCACGGCGGCGGAGCTTGAGGCGATTCAGGCGGCGCTGAAAGAAACCTGACCCCAGGGGCGAATGGCGTGAAGATAAGCCCGAAAGGGCGTCAGAGGGTAGCCACGGGCGTAAGCCCATGGATCGGGGGCGCCCCCACGGCCCAGCCCCCGCAGGGGGCGGCAGAAGCTCTGGGGGCGCAGACGTAACTCAAGGTTCTGCCGCCCCTTACGGGGCTAGGATGAGGGGGACCTGCCTCCCACGGGCTTACGCCCGTGGCTACCCTCTGCCGCCCGCCGTGCGGCGGGCTGAGAAGCCCTCGGCGCCGTAACTTCACGCCATTCACCCCAGGGGCTTTGCCTGCGGTTCACTTGGCCCGGCTGACCTTGACGGTCAGATTGGCTCGACCGCTGATCCCGATTCCCTTGAGGATGATCCGCCCCTCCGCGTCCACGGTCATGTCGCCACTCCTGGGGTCCGGCTGGACCGTCAGGCGAGGGATGGGGTCGCTCCGGGCTTCCCAGAGGAGCTTGTCGCCAGGCTTCGCCTTGAATCGCTGGAGCCGGCGGAAGGCGAGGTCGAAGCTCGCGTCGCGGTGGCAGGTGAGGACGACCGAGGCGCCCTCCGGCTCGTCCTTGAGGTCGCGCCAGCCGAGGAAGAGGTTGTGCTGGCCGTCGCCCTCGCTGTTCTTGTCCGTCGAGCAGTTGGCGAACGCGGGGACCGGGGTCGTCCGGGCGATGTCCAGCCCGCGCCAGAGGGCGGTGTGCTTGTCGGGCACGACGAGCTGGCCGCTGGCCCAGGTCCAGTCGGCCACCAGCGGCTGGTGGGCCTTCAGCATGCTGTCGTAGAAGCGCCCCAACCCCTTGGCGAAGCCCTTGATGAAGGGTCCCCAACTGTAGCCCTTGCAGACGAAGAGCGGCAGGTCCTTCCCTGGTCGGGCCTTGACCAGCTCATCGAGCATCGCCCAGGACCACTCGGAGCGGCCCTGGTCGTCCTTTATGGCCGGGTCCTTCGGGCCCCAGATGGCGGCGTACTTGGCCTGGGCCTTCTCATCGAGCACCTCGCCCTCGAAGACATTGATCAGGACGTAGGCGAAGGCGTCCGGGTAGTTGAGCGCCAGCAGGGCGGCCCCGTCGCTCCCCGGCAGCACGACGCGGTCGGGGTCAATCGGGAACTTCGCCTTGGCCCAGTCCAGGAAGGCCATGATCCGCCGCTGCGTGTGGTTGCCCACGATCCCCTGGCTGTAGCTTTTGAGGGTCCCGAAGGCGTCGTTGAAGCCGTACCAGCCGCTGGCGGGGAAGTCGTGGGGGGCGAGCTGGATGCTTTCAAGGAGGAACTTCTTCCGCGGCTTGGCGTAGGAGAAGTTCCCGTCGTGGAAGTAGAGCTCGGCGGGCAGCTTCCTGTCGCCCTTGGGGTAGGCCGTCTCGGGGATGTCCACCTCCGTGGGGTCCCCGGGCACGCGGCGGATGGCCTTGGGGTCGGCCGGCACCAGCACCGACCAGTTGAAGCACATGCTCGGCAGCGGCGCCAGCGGCGGGGCGCACCACTGAACGTACACCTTCCGGCGTCCGGGGTAGTCGAAGAAGGGGCCCCACAGGCCATTGCCCTGGCAGACCGGCTCGCCCGCGCCGGGCGTCTCCTCCACGGCCTTCTCGAGGGCGTTGGCGGGGGAGAAGTCGGCGGTGTTCTCCACGCCGTTGCGGCAGGAGACTACGGCGTAGAAGCGGCCGCCGCCGGCCTTCGGGCTGTGGACGTACAGCGCCGTTCCGGGCGCCAGCGGGCCGGCCCTCTCGTCCACGACGAAGCGCGACACCGGGTAGCGGTCCATCCGCGGGCTGTCGGGTCCCCAGGTATACATGAAGCCGCCGGTTTTGAAAGCCACCTCGCCGATCTCGTCGGACTTCACCATCGCCTGGCCGATCAGGTACTCCATGTTGCGCCCGTTGACGTTCCAGCACGATAGGGGCGCCACCTCCGCCAGGAACTCTGCCTCGGGGAGGTTTTCGGCCTGGATGGGCTTGGTGTCAGTGTAGACCCGATAGGTGCAGGCGTCCTTGGTTTCGGCGAGCTTCTTGCGGATTTCGCCCCAGGTGGCCTTCTCGGCCGCGATGAGAGGCTCCACCTCGCTCCAGGTGAGGAAGGTCTGCCCCGCGCGGTGGAGGGCCTTCAGGCCCTTGACCGCCGGCGGCCCCTGGCCTGGCCCTGGCCCGAGCGAAGTCGAGGGCTTGCCCTCGTACATCACGTCAAGCCTAGTCCGCTCCGGCTGCCAGGCGGGGAAGGCTTTGACGAAGAGGCTCAGCTCCCCGCCGGCCCGCAGGGCGGCGCTGACAGCCTCCGTGGCGTCGAAGCAGTCGAACCACGGCCCCACCAGCGCCAGCGGCTTGCCGGCCGCGCTCCGGCCGGGGTAGACCTCGATGGCCACGAGGAGCTCGCTGGCGTCGGCCACCGGCCCGCGCCAGGCGTAGAGCCGGGCACGGTGGACCTTCGCGGCCTTGTCGAGTCCGTCGAGCTTGACCGTGATCAGCTTCCCACCGTCTGAGGTGGCGACCTGGATGGCCTTCGGGTGCGGCCCCTGGTCCCCTGCGGGGAAGCTGTCCGTAGCGACGGCGGCGCGTGCCGTGGCGGGCAGCCCCGTCACCAGCAGGAAGATACCTGCGAGACTGTTGCGCATGTAGCTTCTCCTTGTCACGCACGGCGCTATGATGCACCATCGGCGCGAACGGGTCAAGCGCCCCCAGCAACGGCGCTTCGGCACGATGTCGCTTCGGCGCCGCTGAGTTCCTCACTCCCCTTTGCTCTTGAGTTCGAGGGCGCCTGCGTAGACCGCGCGGGCGCGGCGATAGGTCGCCAGGACGGGCTCGAACGGCTTCGGGTCTTTGGCTCCCGCCTGCTTCTTCTCCGTGGCGGCGATGAGCTCGTCGAGCCAGGCAGTGTAGAATCGCGCTGCCTCGGGGTCGCGCGGCTTCTCCCCGCCCACGGTGACGTAGAAGGGGCTGGTGTGGGCGAAGCGGAGCACCGCGCCGCGCACGGGCTCGAAGGCCCGCACGGCAATCCACGTGCTGCGGTCGAGGCTCAGGGTGTGGCGGGCCACGATGCGCCGCGGCTCCCCGGCCGCCGGCCGGAACGTCGCAACCACCTCCCCACCGACAATCAGCTCCGCCTTCTCCAGCGGGTCGCGGCCGAGTACCTCGATGTCCGCGCTGCCCTCGAACTTCGCCCCCTGAGCCACCTCGAAGCGCTCGCCCGCCAGCTTGCCGTTCACCTTGGCGAAGAGCATCGGGCCATTCGTCACGAAGTTGCGCCCCTGGCGCAGGCCATCGAACCAGGCGTCGTAGGCGAAGCGGTCGAGCTGCACGTAGACACGGTTGTAGCCGAGCGGGTTCGCCAGCACGCCCGAGGCGGAGCCTGCCGACGCGGGGATCTGGTAGCCCAGGTTCGGATAGCGGTAGTAGAGGTCAAGCACGTTGAGGGCGAAGCCGAGCGGGCCGGCGGGGTAGCGGGCGCGGTCGCGGGGCCGCCCCCACGCCTCGCCCTCAAGCAGCCCAGCGCGGTTGAAGTGGTTGCACGCGATGCCGATTGTGTCCACCCGCCCCAGAGCCACGTGCACGGGGGCCTCCCACCAGAAAGGCTTCTCGACCTCGATGAACGCCTTCTGCTCGACGGCGCGCTCGTGGTAGGCGAAGCCGCTGGGGCAGTCGCGGGTCACGCCCTCGAGGAGGATGGGCTTGGCGAGGTTGAAGAGCAGGATGGCGCCGCCGGCCCGCTCGTCCTCCTGGGCGAGGGCGTGGAAGCAGCGCGGCTTGGGCGAGGCCGCGCCGTCGTCCGCCACCTCGACCAGGTAGGGCGGCCGGACGGCCAAGTGGTTCTCGTTCCAGTGCGTGAGGCCGGGCGCGAGGTTGAGGTCGTCCGCGCGAAGGAGCAGGGGCATGTCGCCCGGCGGGCGGTGGACGTGGAGGTCGCCGCTGTACCAGCCCCGCTCGTTCATGTCGATCCAGCGCGCGAGCTTGACAGGAAGCTGCACGGTCTGACCCTCACCGAGCTCTAGCTCGGCCGTGAAGGGCACGTACTCGGGGCCACGCTCGATGCGGAGCGAGACCTTGCCTGCCGGCGCATCCGCCGCGAACTGCCCTGGGCAGCAGAAATGCGGATCGCGCTCGAACCGCGGCAGCCCTGGGGAGTAGATGGGCTTCCCCTCCGCCGCCAAGTGAACACGGCAGGGCAGGCGGGCTCCCCCTTCCTCGGTGACAGCCACCTCCAGGCGCCCCCGCGGCCGTTCCCCGGCCGCAGCCGAGCAGGCCGCCAGCACGAACGCCAGGATGAGGGCGAGGCTCGCGGCAAGGTGCGGCTCCTGAAGCGTCATGTTGCCTCCTCCGTTCGTGAGTCAGGGTTGGCCGAAGCAGGCAAGCTTGCCATCGTGGGTGGCGAGGTAGAGTCTGCCTTCCGCGGCCGCAAGCCCATCCGCGGCGGGCGGGGCGGCGGGGGGCCATTCGCGGAGCCGCGTGCCGTCCTTTGCCGAGAGAGCCCAGAGCTTCCCGCCCGGCTCGCGGCGAAGCCGATCGTTCGGCCCGGCGGCGAAGAGGACACCGCCCGCCAGGGCGAGGGCCTCGACCTGGAAGGGGCCTGGGACCTCGACCCTCCAGGCCTCCTTGCCGCCCTCCCACGCGACGAGTTCGCCACCGAACTCGGTGGTGGGGTCGTTCACCTTTGACCAGTGGACGTACCTGAAGCGGAAGCCGAAGACCCGCTTCCCGTCGGGCGCCGCGACCAGCAGGTGGCTGAAGTGCGGCCCATAGCCCTGGCGGATGCGCATCCAGTGCGACGCCGTGTCATTCACCGACAGCACGCGCCACGTGCGGTCGAGCACGGGGTTCGAGCCGCCCCAGAGGGTCTTGAGTTTGCCGGCGAACTCCCAGTTGAAGCCGGGAGACGCGCCGTCCCTTAGCGGCTCGCCGGTCTTCGGGCTGATGCGAAGCCCGCCGGACGCGCCGCCTGCCATGCGAAGCGCATCGCCATCGCTGACCAACAGGTCGCTGAGCGCCGCGGGCAGCGGCTTCGACCAGAGGACCTCGCCGGTCTGCGGGCGCAGGGCGAGGCCGTGGATGCCGCCGTCGGCCGCGACCGAGCGCCCGGCCACGCAATAGGCCATGCCATTCTCAACCAGCACACCGCCGGTCATGGGCCAAAGGGACTCGACCTGTCCGAAGGCCACGATGCGCCGCTCGCGGGGAGCGGCGCGGTAGCGCCAGACCAGTTGCCCGTCGGCCGCCCTCAGGCAATGGACCCAGCCATCGTGGGAGCCGAAGAGGCAGAGCCCCTGGTCAATCGTCGGCGGCACGTCCACCCGTCCCCCTGCCGTGTAGCTCCAACGGCGCGCCCCGGTCGCGGCGTCGAGGGCGACCACGCGGTGAGCGTCGGGCAGAGCAACGAACACTGTGCCGCCTGCTACGACGGGCGCCGTCAGCCGGTCCCCGCCCAGGGGATTGGCCCGCCACTCGTCGGCGAGCGGGGCCGGGGGCAGGCGCTGGTCGTCCACCTGGACCTCCCACAGCTTGCTGAGCTCCACGGGAACGGCTACGGGGGTGGCTCCACTGCGCATCGGGTCGTGGCGGAAAGTGGGCCACTCGCTGCCGTTCGTAGTGCGGGCTTCAGCCCGTAGCCCGAACGCGGGGCCGCGCTCGAGGCGCTCCCCTGCCTGGGGCGAGGTGTCGCCTCCCGGCGCGAAGGCGATGAAGCCGCGGAGCGCCTCCTTCACGCACTTGCAGCCGTGGGGCTGCGTGTAGAGAAGGCCGTTGGCCACGATGACGCCCGCCCGGCAAGGGTGGCGCCCCCCGCGGAAGGTGTGCGCGGCGCCGTCGCTCCAGTTGAAGAAGCTCAGCGGGCGCGTGCCGATGAGGTACTGCTCGGTGGCGATGTTGCGCATGCAGCCCCCGCAGTAGCCGCCCACGAGCGAGACCTGTTTCTTCGCCTGACCCGCCAGCGGGTCCAGGCCCGCCAGGCCGGTCGCGCCCGTTCGGTGCCACACGAGCCCATCGGCGAACCACACGGTGTCGGGCCATGTGGCACGGGACGACTTGTAGTCGAGGCTCCACAAGCGCCGGCCATCGTCCGCCGCGAACACCGCGATGCCGTTGTCCCCAACCTGCCAGTCGCGTTCCCACACGAAGACCACGATGCCGCCCTTGGCGAAGAGCAGCTCCCTCTTCTTGCCGCTGATGGCCGAGAGGTCGGCCCGCCATTGCTGGGTGCCGCTGGCCAGGTCGAGGCAGACGAGTGCCGCCTGGCGGTTGGTGGTGAAGAACACTCGCCCGCCGTCTGCAACAAGCTCCTGGGCATTGGACGGGTGCTTCCAGCGGGGCTGGCCCGTGATGGCGTCGGCGGCGCGCAGGCCCTTGGCCTCGGCCAGGACCAGCAGGCCGCCCGCGTGCGCCAGCCTCGCGTCAGCGGGGACATCGCGGAACACGGTGGCCAGGGTCCTGCCTGTTGCCGGGTCGAGCTCCACGAGTTCGGTGCCGATCGCGGCATAGAGGCGGTCCGCCGTCGCGACCACGGCGTTGCCCAGCTCCTGGCCGTCGTGGAGCATGCGCCGCTCGATGGGACGGCTCCAGAGGAGCAGGCCGTTGAAGGCGTCGCGCGCCGTGAGGAACCAGGTCTGGTTCCGCGTCTGGGGCACGCGGGCCGCGTTCGACACCTCGTTCAGCGTCACGCTGAACACCCGCGTGCCCGCGGAGAGCAGGCCGCCGTTGCTCACCTGGTAGCCTGTGCCCATCGGCCACGCCGGGCCGGCGATCCAACGCAGGCCGCCGAGGGGCCGGAGGGCAGCGTCGCGCGAGACGCAGTTCCCGCTCGCGTCGTAGGCTCGATGGGTCCACTCGTCCATTGCCACGGGCCTGGGCTTGCGGAGCAAACACCAGCCCTTCTTCCGCTCCACGCGCGCCAAAGGCTCGACGCTCGCCGGAACATCCCCCTTGAGGCAAGCCACTCCGCCGGGGCACAGGATACGGATGACCTCTCGGAGGGAAAGACCGGCCGCGAGCGCCTTCGGGAGATCGTCAACGATCACCAGGGTCGCCGCGTCGTCGGCATAGGGGAGCGGGTCCAGGCCCGCTTGGTCAATCGCCACCTGGCCGTAGAGCCCGCGGGCTTCGATGGATCGCCGCGCCGCCGCTGCCGCCGCGCGGTCCGGGATGATACAGTGGATCAGCAGACTCCTGCCCTCGGCCAGACCGGCCAGGGAGCCGGCGTCCGCGCAGCCCAGCACCACGCAGAGGCCGGCGTCAACCCCCGACAGGCGGACGGCCTCGGGCGCGGCGCCTCCGGCCCGAGCGGCCGTGCCAGCCAGCGCTGCGAACAATGCCCATATCCAGGTGGTACGCATGGGGCGTGTGTCCGTCCTCGCCTTCGACGCAACAATAGCGTCGCCCAACCTGGTTGGTTGGTGGGACGCCCTCTATCTTCCTCCCCAGGCCCGCTTGTAGCGGTAGACCCACATGGTCCCCCGGTCGTCGCTGTCGTGGGCCGTGTAGATGAAGTGCGCGTTGACCTCTGAGGAGTAGAAGCCATGCACACACCCGGAGACCACGTTGGCCGGAATCACCAGAGGGGCTTCCCAGGAACCGGTCTCAGGATCGTAGATGGCGATGCCACCGCCCTTGCCCGGGTCCGGGCTGTTCCAGCCGTGGAAGGCCAGGACGCGGTCGGCCGCGGCATCGTGGTGAACGCAGCCGCGGTTGGCCCCGGGCCAGCGCGTGGCGCCTGGCTTGTCCGGCGGATTGGACCAGGCATTGGTCTTCACGTCGTAAATGTAGACGCCGCCGCCGCCCTTGGCGTCGCCGCCTCCGCTGATGTAGATGCGGTCGCGCTTGGAGTCGTAGCAGCCGCCCACGCCGCCGCCGTTCTCCAGCGCGCTCGCCTGCGACTTGAGCACGCTCGTCGAGTCGAGCCGGGAGCCGCGGGCCAGCGCCACAGACCGGACCCTGCCGACCGCGCCCTGGGCCACCAAGTCGTGCAGCAGGCGGTACTTCGGGTCGAAGACATTGTCGTCATTGAGCTGGAAGAAGACCCCCGGCCTGTCGGCGAAGGCCCGCAAGGCACGGCCGGCGGTGCGGCGGGTTCCTCGACGAAGAGTCGCATCTCCTGGTCAAACCGCTGCCCCTGGAAGTTCACGGCGTCGAAGCCGGCCAGCGTCGTCCCGTGCTTGCCCGAGGCCCACTCGGTCCTCAGCCGCACCTGGTGGGCCTGAAGGGGCGGCTCCTCGTAGTCGAGCACCTCCACCTTGTGAGGCCCCGTGATCGCCAATCGCCGTGGCATGACTTTGCTCCTCGCTTCGGCCCTCTACGGCTTCCGGATGCTCACGCGGTTCTCCTGTGCCATCCGCACGTGGGCGCCCCGGCCGCCTCCCATGGCGACGATTGTACGCTCCCGTCCGCCGCATGCAAGCGCCCCCGACGGGAACGTGGAGGAGGTCCGGTAGACCAGGCAGTGCCGCAACGCAAGCCAACCGGGGACCGGATGCACCAAGCCATGCTGAACAGAACCGGGCTGGCCAGTGCGCGGCCATCGCATGGCTCGGCTAGTGCCGCGGCAGGCCGAATCCCTCGCGAATAGGCTTACGACGCCAACTGTCAAACATGAGTTGGAAGCGACGCGGGGCTAGCTGGCGCCAGCGACGGCTTCGCGGTAGAGCTCGAGGGCGGCGGGGAAGGGCTCGAGGGCACGCTCGAAGATGCCGAGGGAGTAGGCGACGACGAGG
>VGYV01000260.1 GCA_016872855.1 Planctomycetota bacterium | reverse complement strand
CGATGGTGGCAGCGGCCACCTGCTCCATGCGCGCGGGGTCGGCCACATCGGCCTGGAAGGCCAGGGAGCGGACGCCAAGTTCCTTGAGCTGGGCGGCCGCGGCCTCGGCCGCGGGGCCGTTGAAGTCGGGGACCACCACGTCGGCGCCGCCCTCGGCGAGGCGCCGGGCGATGGCCAGGCCGATGCCCGCCCCCCCGCCCGTCACGATGGCCGCCTTTCCCACAAACTCTCTCGCGGCGCTCAAGGCTCTTCTCTCCTCAATCGGGGACTCTACGCCCCCAGGAAGCTGTCCACCATCTCCAGGTCGGCTGGGGCCTGCAAGGTGCAGCACTTCACGAGCTCGTCAATCTTTGCGAGCAGCCCCTTCAGGACGGCGCCCGGCCCGACCTCGACGAAGCGCTGGATGCCGCCGGCGAGGAGGAACCGCACCGAGTCCTCCCACAGCACGGGGCTGGTGAGCTGGCGGACCAGGAGGCTGCGGATGTCGGTGGCGAAGGTCACGAACTTGCCGGTGACGTTTGACACGACGGGCGCGTGCGGCGGGTAGATGGCTGCCTCGGCCAGCGCCCGGCTCAGCTTGTCGCTGGCCGGCGCCATGAGGCGCGAGTGGAAGGCGCCGCTGACCTTCAGGCGGATCGCCCGCTCGGCCCCGAAGTTCCGCACGTTCCTCGCCAGCCAGTCCATCGCCGTCACGCTACCCGACACGACGACCTGCCCGGGGCAGTTGAGGTTGGCGATCTCGGCCACGCCGAACTCCCTGGCCCCCTCGAGCGCGTCGTTGAGGCGTTCGCGGTTGCAGCCCATCACGGCCACCATGCCGCCCGGATTCTCGCGCCCGGCCTCCTCCATGAACTGGCCGCGCTGGTGCACCAGGCGCACGGCGTCCTCGAACGCGAAGGCGCCCGTGTAGACGTGTGCGGTGTACTCGCCCAGGCTCAGGCCGGCGCTGGGCACGCCCTCGGGGCAGGTGCCGCGCGCCCGCCAGGCCTCGAGCGCCGCCACGCTCACCGTGAGGATGGCCGGCTGGCACAGCGACGTGCGGTTCAGCTCCTCGGCCGGCCCCTCGAAGCACAGCCGCGCCAGGTCGAAGCCCAGCGCGGCGTTCGCGCGCGCGAAGATGGCGCTGGCCTCGGGACAGGCATCGGCCAGCTCGCGGCCCATGCCCACCCGCTGGGCACCCTGGCCAGGGAACAGCAGCGCGACTTCGCTCGCAACGGCCAATCTCTGCCCCTTCTCAGGCTACCACCGAAGCACGGCGCCCGACCAGCTCAGCCCGGCGCCGAAGGTCACCAGCACCACCAGGTCGCCCCGCTTCAGCCGCCCGTTGGTGTGGGCCTCGTGCAGGGCGATGGGCACCGTGGCCGCGCCCGTGTTGCCGTAGCGGTCTATGTTCACGAACACCCGGTCCATCGGGATACCCAATCGCTCGCTCGATGCCTGGATGATCCGCAGGTTCATCTGGTGCGGCACCAGGAGCGACACGTCGGCCATCGTGATGCCGCAGGCCGCCACGCAGTCGTTGACGACCTCGACGATCTTGCGGACGGCGAGCTGGAAGACCTCGCGCCCGCGCAGCTTGATGTAGTGCAGCCGCTGCTCGAGGCTCTCGGGCCCGGCCGGGTAGCGCGAGCCGCCGCCGGGCAGCGTCATCGAGCCGCTGTTCGCCCCGTCGGCGCCCAGGGTGGTGTAGAGCACCTCGCCGGGCGCGCCGGGCGCGGCGGCGGAGACGACCGTGGCCCCCGCCCCGTCCCCAAACAGGATGCAGCTCGTGCGGTCCTCGTAGTCGGTGAACTTCGTGAGCACCTCGCTCGCCACGACCAGGACGTGTCGGGCCTGGCCCGAGACAATGAGGGCCTGAGCCATGCTGAGGGCATAGACGTAGCCGGAACAGGCGGCCAGCAGGTCGAAGGCGGCGCACGGCGTGGCGCCCAGCGCTCCCTGGAGGAAGCAGGCGGACGAGGGGAAGAGCATGTCGGGCGTCATCGTGGCCAGGATGATGGCCCCCAGGTCGGTGGGCGCGATGCCGGCCTCGGCCAGCGCCTGCCGCGAGGCGGGCACCGCCAGGTCCGACGCGGCCTGGCCCGGCGCGGCCAAGCGCCGCTCGCGGATGCCCGTCCGGGTCGTGATCCACTCGTCGCTCGTCTCCACCATCTTCTCGAGGTCGGCGTTCGACAGCACGCGCTCGGGGAAGTACATGCCGCAGCCCGTGATGGCGGCCCGAGGACATTCGCCCATGCCGATGGCCCCTCGTGATAGCTAGCTCGCGCGCCGCGCCCGCAGGTCGGCGACGATGTGCTGGTTGACCTTGTGCGCCGCGGCCTCGGTGGCGACGCGGACGGCGACGGCGATGGCCCGCGCGTCGGAGCCGCCGTGGCAGATGGTCACGGTGCCGTTCACGCCCAGAAGGGGCGCGCCGCCGAACTCCGCGTAGTCCACCTTCGCCTTCAGCTCGAGCATGGCGTACTTGCACAGCATGGCGCCGATGCGGCGGCGCAGCGTGCGCTGGATGGCGTCCTTCATCATGCTCAAAATCGTCTCCGCCATCCCCTCGCTCACCTTCAGCAGCACGTTGCCCACGAAGCCCTCGCACACCACCACGTCGGCCTCCCCCGAAAACACGTCCCGCCCCTCCACGTTCCCGATGAAGTTCAAGCCCGAGGCCTCCAGGAGCTTCTGCGCGTGCTTCACCAGCCTGTTGCCCTTGATCGACTCCTCGCCGATGTTGAGCAGGCCCACCCGCGGGTGCCTGGCGCCGTAGACGTATCTGCTGTAGGCCGACGCCATGACCCCGTAGTGCATCAGATGCTCGGGCGTGCAGTTCACGTTGGCCCCGCAGTCAATCACAAGCGTCCGCGCCGCCTTCCGCGTCGGCATGGCCACGGCGATGCCGGGGCGCCGCACGCCCTCGAGGAGGCCCAGCTTCATCATGGCGAACGCGACCACGGCCCCCGTGTTCCCAGCCGACACCACGGCGTCGGCCTCTCCGCTCGCCATCATCTCCACGCAGCGCCCGATCGAGGAGTCCGGCTTCCGCCGCATCGCGTCCACCGGCGCGTCGTCCATCGTCACCGCCTGCGGCGCGTGGCGGACCGTGACCCCGCTCGGCAGGCCGCCGCACTTGGCCGCCGCGTGCGCGATGCGGGCCTCGTCGCCCACCAACACCACCTCGTGGCCCTTCAGCCCGGGCGCGGCCTGAATCGCGCCTTGCACCTCCACGTCGGGGGCCGCGTCGGCCCCCATCGCGTCCAGAGCGATCCGCATGCCTCAGGCTTCCTTGGCCCTCACCACCTCCCGGCCCGCATAGTGGCCACAGTTGTGGCACACCCGGTGAGGCAGCTTGGGCGTGTGGCACTGGCGGCACGGCACCAGTTGCGGCACGCGGAGCGCGTCGTGCGCCCGGCGCCTCCGCCCGCGCGCCCGCGAGTGCTTGCGCTTCGGATTCGGCATCTCCAGCCAACCTCCTTGCAAATCCCGGCCTTCCCCGCTCCGGAAAGATAAGCCAGCATTCTACGGAAAACGGCCCGGCCTGTCAACTCAAATCATCGGCTCGCAGAGGAATCAAAAGTCGTCAAGATGGGGTTGACGGGTGGGGGCCGGGAGAGTATGCTAGGGGGACCGCCAGGCGGAGGACGGTTCCCCCGGAGAGCCGGGCCCCACGGGAAAGTCTGCGCGCCCCTTGCGCGGGACTGGACGGGCCGCTATACTTACCGGAGCGGGCGGGGGCCAGTTGAAAGGAGCACAACGGATGCGACTCCACAGAGCAGCAGCGGCGGTCGTGGTCCTGGCCATCCCCGGCGGCGCATCCCTGCACGCGGGGGAGGCAGCGCCGCCGGGCGCCTATGCGGTGGTGCGGCCGGCGGACAATCCCCTCGCCAAGGCGGGCGGGCAGTTCCCGGTGCCCACGATCACATGGGAGAAAGTGACCGTGCGCCCGGACCACCCGCGCATGCTGTTCACGCGGGAGACGAAGAAGGAGCTTGCGGCGCGGGTGGACCAGAGCCGCAAGCGGGAGGAGTTCGTGAAGGCCGTGGAGAACGGGGACCCGCTGGCCTGCGCCCTGATGTACCAGTTGACGGGGCGCGAGGGCTACGCGAAGTCGGCCATCAAGGACCTGCTCGCCGGCCGCATCCCGCCGGGCACCATGTACCAGCCGGCCGCCTTCGTGTTCGACTGGACGTATGACGCGATGTCCGAGGGAGAGCGCGCGGAGGCGGTGAAGCGGCTGTGGGCAATGGCCTCGGTGGACCCCGCCTCGGGCTGGGCGCGCTGCTCGGCCTACACGGGCTACCCGGAGGACCCGCTGCCGAGCGAGACGCGGCCCGACCAGTGGCCCCGCTTCTACAATTGGTCTTTTCACGACCAGGACTGGGCTCGGCGCTACGCCCCGACCCTCGAGTGCCTGGTCGCCCTGGCGGGGCACCACCCGCGCGCGGCCGAGGGGGTGCGGCACTACTGGGAGTATTCGCTGAAGGACGCCGTGCTCTTCCTCGACCACCTCCGCGACGGCAGCTACTGGCAGGGCTACTACTGGTCCGTCACCCGCCGCATCGTCGAAATCTACCGCGTCTTGGCCCTCATGAAGAACGCGTGCGGGATTGACTACCTCGACTCCAAGGAGCACCCGTACCTGGCGAACTTCGGGCGCTGGCTGCTCTACTGCTCCGACATCGAGCGCCGCCGCGTGGTCTACAACTACGGCGACGGCGAGATGCTGAACTTCGACACCACCCGGGTCTACCCCACCCTCATCACCTCGGCCTTCCTCTCCAAGGACCCCCACGTCGAGTGGCTGGCGCAGCAGATCACGCCCCAGGGGGCCGACTGGTTCACCGAGTTCTTCTGCCACGACGTCACCGTGCCCTCCATTGGCCCGGGCGGCCTGCCGCCCTCGCGGGCCTTCCCGGGCACAGGCCTGGCCGTCATGCGCACCGGCTGGAAGGGGCACGACCTCTGGGCATCGGTCCGCTTCTGCGACTGGTTCGACATGCACGGCCACCCCGACGCCGCGTCGTTCATCCTCTACTGCCAGAGCCCGCTCGTGCCCGACACGGGCTTCTACGACCCCGGCATCTACCACGACTACGGCTACTACACCCGCACCGTGGCCCACAACACGATCGCAGTGCGCGACCCCGCCGCGAAAGTGACCCCCACCACCCAAGGCCCCTACGAAAACCCCTACGGCCTGAACGACGGCTGCCAGCGCACGCGCGACAAGCGCACCTGGTCCTTCGCCATCGGCACCGACGCCTGGATTTACCACCAGAACGAGTTCGACCGCGCCAACCTCCTGGCCTTCGAGCACCAGCCCCTCTACGACTACGCGGCCGGCGAGGCCACCAAGGCCTACCGCCCCGAAATGGTCAAGGAGTTCATCCGCCAGACCGTGCTCCTCCGCGACGGCGTGTTCGTGGTCTTCGACCGCGTGGAGAGCCCGCGGCCCAACCTCGAAAAGCGCTGGCTCATGCACCTCGTCGGCGAGCCGGCCATTGACGGCAAGCTCGTCCGCACCGAGGTCAAGGGCCACATCGAGGACTACGACGGCTCGCTCACCGTCTCGAAGGGCAAGGAGCGCTCGGTCGTCCGCTGCCACACCCTTCTCCCCGCCGCGCGCGTGCTCCGCAAGATCGGCGGCGCCAGGCCCGACATCCCCGTCAACACCCTCTGCCGCGTCCCACGCACCACCCAGCGCATGGGCACAGGCAGCCGCTGGGAGTGGACCGACCCCCTCATCTTCCACTTCAACGACCCCCTCACCGGCAAGAGGCTCCCCGCCTTCTCCATCGAGCGCGACACCCCCACAGAGGCCGAGTTCGAGGTCACTGACACCGAGTTCTACCTCAAGCTCGACGCCGGCGAACGCAAGAAGGTGGACGAATTCCGCTTCAAGCTGGCCAGCTACAAGAACATCCTCCAGCTCGCCTGCGACCTGGGGCAGCGGCTCCAGTGGCACACCGCCTTCCACTACCTGCCCGGCTACGAGTACTACAACGAGGGCACCAACTACGCCCCCGCCTACGGCAAGCCAGCCTGGGAGAACCCGCTGGTGAACGCCCCTGAGCTGCTGGGCGCGGCCAACGACGCCGGCTCCTGGCGCATCGAGGTCCTCCCCGCCAAGCCGGCGGCGCGCGACTACTTCCTCCACGTCCTCCGCGTCCAGGCCGACGAGTCGGACGAGCGGGGCGAGGTGAGCCTGGCCCGCGAGACCGATGCCCTGGCCGAGGCCAAGGTCGTCCTCGCCGGCCGCACCTACCACATCGTCTTCAACAAGACGGGCGAGCTCGGCGGCCGCATCCGCATCACCGACGCGGCCGGCAAGGTCCTCGCCGAGAGCGACTTCGCAAAGAAGATCGAACAGAAAGACTGACCGCCAAGACCCCAAGGCCGCCAAGAAGAGCGGAGCCCGGCTCACGCAGAGAGCCGGAGCCAGCAGAGAAGAGCCGGACCGCGAATCCCGACCGCCCAACGCGGAACCCGAAACCGATTGACTCACGCAGAGGAGCAGAGGCAGCAGAAAAAAGCTGCCCGCGGAACACGCGGACCACGTGGAACCTCTTGTCTCCGTACCCGAAAACCGAAAACCCATTACCGAACACCGAGTTGATGCCCGCGAATCACGCGAATCTCCGCGAATCCCGATGCCGCACACGAAACCCGAAACGCGAAACCGATTGCCTCACGCAGAGACAGAGAAGACCGGCCCGCGAACCACGCGAAAGGACGCGAAAGGGGGGCTTGAAAATCCGGCTGCGCAGGCTATACTGGCGTGCGCAGGCAACTGACAACCTCTGCCAGGGGCAGTCGCGCGCATGTCGAAGATCGAGGACCTGATCAGCGAGATCGCTGACCTGCGTCTCCGCGAGGAGATCGCCCGCGAGGTGGCCGCGCTCAAGAAGCAGAAGAAGTTCGGCCTCGTCTTCGAAGAGCATATCCCCGAACAGGTCCAGCTCCCCGGCCTGCCCGTCAAGCAGGGCCTCCGCGTCGTCCGCCGCGGCGGGAACAACAAGGAGGTCTTCACCGTCCAGGAGGTCCTCGGCAACGGCAAGGCCCGCATCCGCCGCGAGAATGGCGACGCCGCCCCCGAGCCCGAGACCGTCAAGGCCAGCGACCTGGTCGTCATCAAGCGCTTCGGCGAAGCCATCTACCCCACCCTCGTCCCCGTCGCGCGCCTCACCCGCGCCCCCGGCAAGCCCTACCACACCCTCATCAACGCCGACAACTTCCACGCCCTCCAACTCCTCCTCTACTGCTACGCCGGACAGGTGGACGTCATCTACATTGACCCGCCCTACAACACCGGCGCTAGGGACTGGAAGTACAACAACGATTACGTCGATTCGACAGACCAGTGGCGGCATTCCAAGTGGCTGTCGATGATGAAGAAGCGATTGGTCCTGGGCAGGCTATTGCTCAAGCCCGACGGCATACTGGTGGTGGCGATAGACGACTGCGAAGTCCACCACCTTCGGTCACTCATTGATGATCAAGCTGTCATTGGCGAACAGGCGTTCCTTGGGACCCTAGTTGTTCGCAGCAAACCAAGTGGCAACCAGACGACGGATGAACTCGCCATATCCCACGAGTATGCACTCTACTATGGAACCGGCCCAGGTGCCCGGATCAAGGCCATGGAGAGGAGCGTGGAGCAGATTAGCCGGTTCGATCAGACTGACCAAGTCGGCAGGTTCTACTGGGAGAACTTCCGGCGGCATGGTGCGCATTCCCGGCAATTGGATCGACCGCGCATGTTCTACCCGATATGGGTCTACCCGAACGGCGATCTGAAAGTGCCGAACGGCCAATGGGACAAAGACGCAAGGGTCTGGGGTGTGTCCGCGCCGCCGAAAGGCGTTGTGGCAGTCTACCCACTCAGAGGCTCTGAAGACCGCCGCGTATGGGCTCTGGGACCAGAGACGGCCAGATCCAAGGTTGGCGAGCTAGAGGCGCGTATCGTCGATGGCCAGTGGCAGGTCTACCGAAAAGTGCGCATGCGGAGAGGGGGAGTCATGCCGCAGACTGTGTGGACAGAGAGCCGCTACTCCGCCGCAGAACACGGAACTAACGTGCTCAAGGCCATCTTCGGTGAGGCCGAGAAGTTCTCCTATCCCAAGTCCATCTACACTGTCTTGGACTGTCTACGCTGCGCCTCAAGCGATCCCAATGCTCTGATCGTGGACTTCTTCGCGGGATCGGCGACTACCTACCACGCAACGGCGTTGCTCAATGCCGAGGACGGCGGCAGTAGGCGGTGCGTCCTGGTGACAAACAACGAAGTGGACGAGAGAACCAGCAAGGATTTGTCCACGAAGTCGCTGTTCCCAGGGGAGCCCGACTTCGAGAAGCACGGCATCTGCGAGTCGGTGACTTGGCCCCGGTGCAAGTTTGTGACTCAGGGGCATCGGGACGATGGGACGCCGCTGCCTGGGAGCTATCTCGACGGGCGGGAGATGAAGGAGGGGTTCGAGGAGAACATCGAGTATTTCAAGCTGGATTTCCTGGACCCGCACGAGGTGGCGTATGGGGAGAAGTTCGAGGCGATCGTGCCGATCCTGTGGCTGATGGCGGGGGCCAAGGGGGAGCGGGAGACGGCGCGGGGGTATGGCAAGTGGTTCATCCCCAAGGATTCGCCCTTCGCGGTGCTGATCAAGGAGGAGCATTTCGCGGACTTCCGGCGCGAGCTTGAGAAGCGGCCGGACATCGCGTGGGTGTTCCTGGTGACGGATTCGGAAGAGGCCTACCGCGAGATGGTGGCGGCGCTGCCCGGCCGGCCGCAGCCGAAGATGCTCTACAAGAGCTACCTGGATAACTTCCGGATCAACACGGAGAAATCCCTGTGAAGATCGAGTTGAAGGAATTCCAGGTCACGGCGGTGGAGAAGGTGCTCACGCACCTCGCCAACGCGCGGCGAGAGGCCCGCGATGGCACAGCACAGGCGATCATTCTCAGCTCCCCAACAGGCTCAGGCAAGACGGTTACGCTGACGGCGCTGCTGGAGGCCATCCTCGAGGGCCAGGAGCCGCATCCGCCCGACCCCGAGGCTGTGTTCCTGTGGCTCTCGGATTCGCCGCAGCTCAATGAGCAGAGCCGCGACAAGATTCTGGCGCAATCCAGCGTCTTCCGGCCTCATGAACTGATCATCGTCCAGCCGCCCTTCCCCTACGACCGGCTTGAGCCGGGCAACATCTACTTCCTCAACACTCAGAAGCTTTCCCGGGACAGCCTCCTCACGAGGGAGGGCGAAGGGCGACCGTTCACGATTTGGCAGACCATCGAGAACACGTCGCGCGACAAGCCCGACCATCTGTACATGGTCATAGACGAGGCTCACCGCGGGATGGAGCGGAAGGCGCGCGAGAAGTCACATACGCCTATCATGCAGCGTTTCATCTTCGGCGACCCGCAGGTGGGCCTCTCGCCGGTCAAGCTGGTCCTCGGCATGAGCGCGACGCCGCAGCGCTTTGCACACGTGATCCAGGGTTCCGGCAGAACCTGCCGCCCGTATGATGTGCCGGTCGCCGACGTCCAGCGCTCCGGCCTCCTCAAGGATCTCATCATCGCCTTCTGCTATGAGGGGGGCCATGAGGCAGATTGGACGCTCCTGGCCGAATCGGGCAAGCGATGGAAGCGCTTCTGTGACGATTGGCGCAAGTACTGCCGCGAGCAGGGCATACCGACGCTCGAGCCTGTCCTTGTCGTGCAGGTGGAAGACGGCACTGAGGACAAGCCGACCCGCACGGACCTGGCCAGGGCCATAGAGGTTCTTGAGCGCGAGACGCGGAAGTTTGGCCTCAACGAGGTTGCGCACTGCTTTGAGATAGAAAGCGGCATTCAAGCCGGGGGCCACCCGATCTGTAAGATTGAACCGTCCAAGATACAGCAGGACCCGCACGTGCGGGTTGTGTTCTTCAAGATGGCGCTCAGCTTGGGTTGGGACTGCCCGCGGGCCGAGGTCATGATGTCGTTCCGCCGCGCGCAGGACCACACGTCCATCGCGCAGCTTGTGGGCCGCATGGTCCGCACCCCGCTCGCTCGCAGCATTGAGGGCAACGAACTGCTCAACACAGTGTCGCTCTACTTGCCCCACTACGACAAGGCCGGACTTGACGCCATTGTGTCGCGGCTCAATGATCCTGAGAACGCGCCGCCAAGCGAGGTGAAGGACGGCTCGCAACTTGTCGAGCTTCACAAGGACCCGCGCCAGGCCGCCGCGTTTGAGCTTCTGGCAACACTCCCCAGCTACTCCGTCGAGCGAGTCCCAAAGTCTACCGACACGAAGCGCTTCATCAAGCTCGCGCGCCAGCTCGCGTTTGACAAGATTCACGTCGAGGCGTGGCCCGAGGCCAAAGAGCTTGTGATGAAGACGCTCTTTGACGAGTTGAAGCGTGCCAAGGAAATGCCCCTGTTCGCCAAGAAGTTCAGAAAGAACCAGACCCTTGAGGTCCGCGAAGTTCATATTGAGACGGGCGAGTGGAAGCGTCTTGATGACGGCAGGACCATCAAGATCAAAGCGACAACGGAGAATATCGAAAGCCTCTTCGCCGAATGCGGGCGGATGCTTGGCGAGGGCTTGCACTACGAATTTGTGAAGAGGCACGCGGAGCGCGAGGACCCGGACAAGGCGCGCCTGGAGCTTTACGGCCTGTTGCACGACGATTCGGCGGATTCGTCCTGGCAGCGCATCGAGCGGACCGCAGCGCGACGGATTGACGAACTGTGGGCGCAGTTCGGACACGCCATCAATGTCTTGCCATCGGGCAGACTCGAGGAGTACAGGAAGATCGCCCGTGCCGCAAGGGAGCCGCAGACGGTGCCGCTGACGTTCGAAGACCCGATCATGGTAGACAGAGAGGAGCCGCCTTGGCCGCGGCATGTGTACGTGGACGAGAAAGGCGTGTTCGGGTGGAAGGCGAACGGTTGGGAAGCCGCGGTGCTACAGGAAGAACTCAACGATGAAAGCGTGGTCGCCTGGCTCCGCAATTTCCCCCGGAAACCGCGCTCGCTCTGCGTCCCTTACCAGTTCGGCGGCCAGCACAAGGGGCTGTACCCGGACTTGGTCGTGTTCCGCCGCGTTGGGGACCGACTGGTCATGGATATCCTAGCCCCTAATCAAGCGCATTACCCCAAAGAGTGCAAGAGCGGAGGGTGCGTTGAGGTGCCTCCGGGCACGCAGGTACCGCTAACTGGGCGCGCGGCTCGGAATCGCATGCGGTTCTGGGCCTCCCGAGCA
>VGYV01000259.1 GCA_016872855.1 Planctomycetota bacterium | reverse complement strand
TCGTCGAGTTCGGCCGCAATCGAATCCCATCGTCGCCTCTCAGCGAAGCCGGAACGCCAGCGTCATCTCGCGCGCCAGCCGCGCGGGCGCGAACGTGATGCGGGTCACGACCGCATTTTCGCGGCCTTCGTGCGACTCCTCGGTGAGGCGCTCTGCGGCGAAGCGGCCGGCCGCGCCCGCGCTCGTGAGCGTGAGGGCCTGCCGCCCCTTGCCCACCACCGCGGCACGCCTGCCCCGCACAACCCGCACCGGCTCGAACGTGATGAACGCCTCCTCGACGCTCCGCGGCACACGGGAGAAGGCGTACTCGTCGCACAACTCCACCGTGCCGTCGGGCGCCAGGGTGAGGCGGCGAAGCAGGCGCTCTAGACTATTGTCGCCATAGGCGTGGCTCATGTCAACTGTTGCCCGCTTCTCGCCGCCCGCCTGGTTGAGCCCCTCGACGGCCAGCGTGCCGCGGTACTGGCCGCCAGGCGGCTGCTCCTGGCCGTTGATCAGCGGCACGGAGTGGCCGCGGGAGCGGCAGAAGAGAATCTCATAGCGCTTGGGGCCGAAGGTCTTCGCCGTGTACTTCGGTGCGCCGGGGTCGGTCAGCAGGCACTTGCCGTGCTTGTGGAGGATGAAGCTCCCGATGTCGTTATGGTTGTGCGGCACGTCGTTCCGGCCCGCCAGGACGAGGAGCGTGGTGCCGCCCGCCCGCAGCTTGACCATCCCCAGGTCGGGCAGCAGATAGTCGCGGCGGTCGGGCTTGCCAGTGACCCTTTCGCCGTTGTAGAGGAGCAGGCCACGCCAGCCGCTCACGGCGAGCCGGCCCTTGGCGTCGCGGGCCGCCACTTCGTAGAGTTCGGGGATGCGCAGGAAGCGGTTGATCTCGAGCGCGCTCTCGGCCGTGATGTAGCCGTTCGAGCTGTCGGCGAAGGTCGAGCGCAGCGGCCCCTGGATGTGCGCGGCGAGCGGATAGCGGCAAATGCGCTCGATGTGCTCGTGGCCCGCCCCATAGCCCGCCACTCCGTGGCGGACCTCTTCCGCCCCGGAGGGGCGGGCTACCAGGTCGAGCTTGCCCGCCGTGCGGTGGTGGAGGACAACTGCCGCGTCGAGGAAGTGGCCGAAGCCGTAGTTCCAGTAGCTCGGCCCCTCCAGGCAGCCGCCGTCGGCCGCGAAGCCCTGAATCGCGTAGTCGAGCCGCTGGATGAGGGGGTGGATGAAGGCGGCGAGCTGCCCAACGTCGCGGATGCGGTAGAGCGCCGCCGTGATGAGATTCGCGTTGCACACGTGATTCCAGTTCATCGTCACCGTCCACCAGCCGTCTGGGCGGCGCCAATCGTGGAGCGCGTCGAGGGCGCGACGCTCGATTTCGGCGCCCACCCGCTGCTTCACCTCGTCCTCGAGCTGCCCATCGAGCATCCAGAGGACTTCCGCCAGCAGGCGGGCGATGTGGGACGAGCCGAGGTCAATCGTCCGCCCCTCGTGGGCGGGCCACACCCAGCTCGAAGTCTCGCACCAGGCCCAGAGCAGGTCTTGCACGTAATCCAGGTCGGCGGCGGGATGGCCGAGCCAGAGGGCCAGGGCCGCCTGCTCGGTCGTCTGCGCCCCGCCACGGAGCGCGGCCTCCCCCAGCGTGCGGCTGCCCGTGCGGCGATAGTCGCGGTAGTGCGACCGCCTGACCACCGAGATGGGCTTCTCCGTGAGGCGTTCCCAGATGCCCAGCCTCTTCGCCCACTGTTTGGCCTTAGCCTTCGCCCTCGGGTCGTTCAGCCCTGGCCACGCGGGCAGATGCATCTGCGGCTTCAGCATCTCGGCCAGATTGGGGATCGTCATCGTCTCGAGGATCATCACGACGCTCCTTTCCTCTCCCTCGGCTCGGGCAGCAGTATAGCATTTCCGGCTCATCTGCCTCAAGCGATCCGCCGGGAGCGGGTGTGGCCCCCAATGCTGGTGAGCTTGTTCGAAGCTCATGAGCCCGACCCTCTCCCTACCCTCTCCCTACAAGGGAGAGGGGCCCCAACCCCCCTCCCTGCCAGGGAGGGGGTAGGGGGAGGGTCGGAGCCGGTGACCGGCGCCAGGCGCCAGGATTGGGGGCCAGACTCGCCGGGAGCCGGGGGCCTGAGGCCGGGCCGGCCCGATGCCGCTCAGAGTCGCTGACGGCACCGTTGTAGTGGAGGTCGAGAAGCTCCCAGCACACAACGGGCTCGGACTTGCGCCCCTTCCTGGCTTCCCGAGGGCGCAAGTTCGGCGACGCCGGCGGGCGGGGGCTGAGGTGGACGGATGATGGCTGGCCGCACTGGCTGCCGCGGGTTGCGACAGAGTCGTCCGGCAGCACGGGGGCGCGGGCGATCTTCGTTGCCGGGGTCAGGTGGGTTCGATGAAATCGTCGAGGGTCAGAAACGAGCCGCCATCGGCCTCCGGGGGCCGCGCCGCGGGGCGGGGGGCAGAACCGGCAGCCGGCGCCCGCTGCCCGACGTTGTCGAGCGGCCAGTTCAGCGGGAGGTAGGGCTCGCCGGTGTAGACCACGCCGGCCTCCACCTCGTCGCTCTCCTTGACCTCGATGGCGAGGATGTGGCCGCCGAGCGCGCGTGGGCCGAGGGCGCTCTTGGCCGCTGCCACGGCCCCCTTCACGTCCTGCGCCAGCACGATCAACGCCTGGGCCACGCGGGAGTGGGTGTCCTTATCCTCGTAGTATGCGACCAGCTTGAATCGCTTCAAGGCGCGCCTCTGTCCGGCCCCCTCCTCACCCTATTATACCCTGCCTGCCCCCCACCTGCAATGCCTCGGAGCTAGCGTTGTAGTGCTAGGTTCGCGGCCCAAGCGCGATTTCCCAAGCCGCCCCAGTTTGAGTACCATATGCTTCGTGGGAGGCGAGTTCTGGAGAGCCGAGTGTGAAGGCCCTGGCCGCTGTGCTTGAGAAGTTCAACGAGCCGCTCGCGTTCCGCGAGTTCGGCGTGCAGCCCCTCGCCGAAGGCGAGGTGCTGGTGAAGCTCGCCGCCGCGGGAGTCTGCGGGTCCGACGTGCATATGTGGCGCGGCAAGGACCCGCGCACGCCGCTGCCGATGATCCTCGGCCACGAGGGGGTGGGCACCGTGGCCGACACGGGCGGCGAGAAGCGCGACCTGCTCGGCCGCGTGCTCAAGCCCGGCGATACGGTGATGTGGGAGCGCGGCGTGATGTGCGGCCGCTGCTACTATTGCGTGGTGCGCAAGCAGCCGTCGCTTTGCCCGCACCGCCGCACCTACGGCATCTCGTTCTCGTGCGCCGAGCCGCCGCACCTGCGCGGCTGCTACGCGGAATACTTGCACGTGAAGGCCGGCGCGCCCTTCATCCGCATAGACGACGGCATTGACCCCGCGGTGCTCGTGGCGGCGTCGTGCTCGGGCGCGACGGCGGCGCACGCCATCGAGGTCTCGCGCATCAGGCCAGGCGACGCGGTCCTCGTCGTTGGCCCAGGCCCCGTCGGGCTCTTCTGTCTTGCCTTCGCGCTCAAGGCGGGGGCGAGCAGGGTCTACGTGTCGGGCACGCCGGCCGACGCCTCGCGCCTGGAGATGGCCAGGGCGTTCGGCGCGGCAGGCACGATCAACGTCGGCGAGATGAATGCTGACCAGCGGAAGCACTATCTGCTCGACGTTACGGGCGGGTTCGGGCCGAACGTGGTGCTCGACTGCACCGGCTCGGTGCGGGCGCTGGAGGAGAACATCGCGCTCGTCGCGCCGGGCGGCACGTACGCGATTCCCGGCATTGCCGAGCCGCGCGAGCGCTTCCCGATTGACCTCTTTGCCTGGATCGCCCGGAAGAGCGTCGCCCTCCGGGGCGTGTGGGTGAGCGACACGGACCACCTCTGGCAGGCGGTCCAGCTCGTCCTCTCGCGCCAGTTCCCCTTCGAGCGGCTCATCACCCACACCTTCCCGCTGGCCGACGCAATGCAGGGTCTCGCCGCGGTCGAGAAGTGCGAGGCGGTGAAGGCCATATTGAAGCCGTGACGCATGACGCGTGACGCGTGATCCGAACAAGATGGTAGGGCGTGCATACCTGCACGCGGAGTCTTCTCACGCGTTACGCGTCACGCATCAGGAGCTACCCGATGATTGACCATGGCGAACAAGCCTTCGGCAGCCTCAAAGCGCGCACGTACTCCGTACAGACCCTCATCATCGGCAGCGGGGCCGCGGCGCTGAATTGCGCCGAGCACCTGCACGAGATGGGCATGGCCGACCTGCTGGTCGTGACCGACCAGCTCGGGGGCGGCACGTCGTACAACTCCGGCTCCGACAAGCAGACCTACTACAAGATCGGCGTCTTCGGCGACACCCCCGACAGCCCGATGGAGTTCGCACGGACGCTGACCGCGGGCGGCATGATGCACGGCGACATCGCCTACGTCGAGGGCCTCGGCTCCGCCCCCGAGTTCTTCCACCTCGTCCGAAACGGCGTGCCCTTCCCATTCAACGCCTACGGCGCCTTCGTCGGCTACAAGACCGACCACGATCCGCGCCAGCGGGCGACGAGCGCCGGCCCCAAGACCTCGCAGTTCATGGTCGCCCGCTCCCTCGCCCAGGTGCGCCGCAACGCCACGCCCATCCTCGACCGCGTCGAGGTCATCCGCCTCCTCACGGCCGGCGAGGGCGAGGCGAAGCGGGTGATCGGCGCCGTGGCGCTGGAGCTGGACAAGCTGGATGCCGCGAACTTCGGGCTGCTGGTGATCAACGCGGAGAACGTGGTGATGGGCACGGGCGGGCCGGGCGAGATGTACCGCATCTCGGTCTACCCCCACGGCCAGATCGGCAACCACGGCCTCGCCCTCGAGATCGGCGCCATCGCCAACAACCTGGCCGAAAGCCAGTTGGGCCTCGCCTCCACCCGCTTCCGCTGGAACCTCTCCGGCACCTACCAACAGGTCATCCCCTGCTACTTCTCGACCGACGCCGAGGGGCGCGACAGGCGCTACTTCCTCAACGACTACTTCGAGACCATGCGGCAGGTGGCGGCCAACACCTTCCTGAAGGGCTACCAGTGGCCGTTCCACGCCGCGAGGCTCCAGAACCTCGGCTCGTCGGTCGTGGACATCGCGGTGGCGAACGAGGTGGCCGCGGGCCGCCGCGTGTTCATGGATTTCATGACCAATCCCGTGCCGGGCGAGGGGATGGGCGAGTTCTCGTTGAGCGACCTGGGCGACGAGGCCCGCCGCTACCTCGAACGCTCGGGCGCGCTCCAGGCCACGCCCTACGAGCGCCTGGCCCACATGAACCCCGAGAGCATCGAACTCTACGCCGAGCACGGCATTGACCTGCGCGAGCCGCTCGAGTGCGCCGTGTGCGCCCAGCACAACAACGGCGGGTTGCGGGGGAGCATCTGGTGGGAGTCCAACATCCGCCACCTCTTCCCCATCGGCGAACTCAACGGCGCCCACGGCGTCCGCCCCGGCGGCTCCGCCCTCAACAGCGGCCAGGTCGGCGGCCTGCGCGCCGCGCACCGCATCAAGGCCGTCTACAACGCCGGCCCCATGCCGCTCGCCGAGTTCCGCAAGCTCGCTGCAGGCCAGGTGAGGGACGAGGTGAAGGCGATCCGCCGCCTCCTCAAGTCCCCCGCCTCGGCCCCCACCCCCGCCCAGGTGCGGGGCGAGATACAGGACCGCATGACCGCCGACGGCGCGTTCTTGCGCTCCGCCGCGACCATCGGCGATGCCGTGAGCGGGGCAAAGGCCCTTTGGGCCACCGTATCGGCCCAGGGCATGCGGCTGGCAGGCCGGGCCGACCTGCCCGCCGCAATCCAGAACGTCCACCTCACCCTCACCCACATCGCCTTTCTCCAGACCATCCAGACCCTCATCGAGCGGGGCGGCGGCAGCCGCGGCGGCTACATGGTCCTCGACCCCAAAGGCGACCTGGCCGTTAGCACCAAGCGCGGCAGCGAATTGCCCCATCGCAGCGAGAACATGGCCATGCGCGGCGAGATCCTCGAAACCCGCCTCGCCGTCTCGCAGGATGGAGACATCCCGCCCGCAAGCGCCGCCGACTTCACCGTCGCCCCCGTCCCCACCCGCCCCCTGCCCAACGACGACTCCTGGTATGAGACCACCTGGCGGCAGTGGCTGCGGGGCGAGATTTTTCGGGAGGGGGCTTGACAGGGCGCAGGAAATAGTACACTATGATGGTTGAGTTAGTCGAGTTAGCGGCCGGGCCAATGCACGCGGAGGCCATCCCGTGCGGCCCACTCCTGCTCAGCCAATCTTGCGCCCAGTTGTTGGCGGCGCCCTCCTCGCCGCCCTCGCCTGCGCTCTGGCCCCGCTCGGCCACGCCTCGCAGGACTCGAGCGATCTGATTGCTCTCGGCGCCGGCGCGCTGGCGCGGCAGGACTACGCGACGGCGCTCAGGGTGTTCAACGCCGCAGCCGAGGCCGACCCCTCTGATGCGGAAGCCGCGTTCTTCCAGGGCGTCGCGTTGAACCGCCTCGGGCGCTATGCGGACGCCCTCGCCCGCCTGGAGCGCGCGGCGAAAGGCCCCGCGCCGCATGCCGATCTGGCCTTCGAGACGGGTTGGGCGCTGCTCGGCCTGAATCGCTGGCGCGAGGCGGCCGCCCAACTCGAGCAGTTCGAGAAGGCCCACCCCGGCCGCGGGCAGACCAGCGAGTTCCTGGGCCGCGCGTTCCTGGGCCTCGGGGAACTCGACAGGGCGGAGGCCGCGCTGAAGGAGGCGCTGCGCCGCGACCCGAATCTCGCCGCGACCGTGCGGATTCACCTCGCGTTGCTGGAGAAGCGCCGCCAGAACGCCGCCGCCTCGCGCGAGCAGCTCGAGGCCTTGCTCCGCGAGGCCCCCGCCACCCCCTCGGGCCGCATGGTGCGCGACGAGCTGGAGCGGCTCGCCCGCCTCTCGGCCACACCCCGTCGCGCCCAGAAACCCTGGCACATGGCCCTCTCGATGGGCGGCGGCTACGACTCCAACGTCATCTCTCTCGGCGACTCGACGCCTTTGCCCGCCGGCATCTCGCGCAAGCACGCCAGCTTCCTCAGCCTCGGCTTCGACGCAAGCTATGATGTCGCCGCCACGACCACCGACACGCTCACCGTGGGCTACGGCTTCCAGATGGCCACCTACGACGGCCTGGCGAGCGCCAACGCGGATAGCCACTCCCTCTATGCCGACTACCGCCACTCGTTCACGAGCAACCTGATCGGCGCACTGCGGGTGAGCGACACGTTCACGCGGGTGGACGGCCACAGCTACAGCAACCAGGTGGCCGTGAGGCCGGCTCTGGCCGTTCGGCTGGCCGACTGGACGGTGAGCGAGCTGTCGTTCACCTGCGCGCGGAGCAACTTCTTCACCCCCGCGCCGCCGGCGCAGGACCGCGACGGCCGCTCGCACTCGCTGGCTTTCGTCCAGTACTTCTACCCCCGCGGCACGAAGCTCGAGGCCCGCGTGGGCGTGTTCGGCACGGTGAACCGCGCGGAGGGGTCGGACTTCGACTCGCGCGCTTGCGGCCTGGTCATTGGCCTCCGGCATCCGCTGTTCTGGAAGATCGCCGCTGAGGTGAACTGCACCCATACGTGGGACCGCGGGGACCACGCCAACAGCCTGCCCGACGCCAGCGGCGCGTTCGTGAGGCGCAGGACTCGCTCCGACTCCCTTTCCGTGCGCCTCACCCGGCCGTTCTCCGATGTGATGAGCGTGTATCTCGGCTACGACTACAGTCGCGCCGACTCCAACATCTCGTTCTACGACTACCACCGGCACGTCTGCAGCGGCGGCGTGCTCTTCAGCTTCTGAAGGAGGCCCCTCCGTGAGACTCGCCGTGCTCTTCCTGGCCGCATCGGGCGCCGCGCTGGCGCAGACGGGCAACTTCCAGATCATTGACGGGCCGGGCGTGGGCCACAACCTGATCGCCACGGGCGGCATCGTCAACGGCCCGGGGGCCACGACGGGGCAAATCCTCCCGCCCCATCCGTTCCACGTGGGGCCGAACTACCACTACCACGGCGTCCTCAATGGACTCCTCGACCCGGCCCCCGACCCCCTGGGCACCGGCTGGGGCCGGGTGAACTACGCCCCCGTGGTGCCGCCGGTCAACCTGTTCCCCAACGGGGCGCGGGGGGTGATGAGCCTGACGCAGGGCGCCTCGGGCCCCCTGTTGGAGCAACTCTTTGGCGGTCCGCCGTTGCGCGAGGGAGCGGGCGCGCCCGACTGGGAGGCGTTGAAGGAGTGCCTCATCAAGCCCGACGCGGCGAATGCCGCCGCCCACGTGCCGCAGCCGGCCGCCGCCGCGCGCGCCGCCGCTGCGTGGAAGGGAATCGAGATGACCGGCCCAGGGGCCAAGCTGCGCTGAACGTGTCCTGAACTGGAAAGGAGAACAGCATGTACGCGAAGCGGTGGATGACTGTGGTGACGGCGGCTGCCCTGTGGGTGTTCTCCGGCCTCTGCGCCGAGCGCGCTCTGGCCGGCAGCACGACCCCCATCGAGTCCGCGAACAAGGCCATCGCCGCGGCGAAGGCCGCCGTTGCGGCAGCGGAGAAGGCTGATAGGACCGCGGACAAGGCGGAGGCCGCGGCCGATGTGGCCAAGGCGGCCGCTGAGGCGGCCGCCAAGAAGGCCGAAGCGGTGGCCAACGACCCGAAGGCGACCGAGAAGCAGAAGGAGAAGGCCAAGGCCGACGCGGAGAAAGCCCAGAAGAAGGCCGACGAGGCCAAGGCGGAGGCCGACGATGCGCGCCAGAAGGCCAACGCGGCCAAGGAAGCCGCCCAGAAGGCCATCGAAGCCGCGGAGAAGGCCGTCAAGGACGTCCCCGGAGGAAGCTCCAGGGACAACCGGCAGGAAGAAGTGGACAAGTTGAAGGAACGCGTCAAGCATCTCGCCTTCTTGCACAGCTTCGCCGGCGGCGAGGCGCTCGCCTCGCTCTCCGCGTCCGGCAAGGTCGCGGTGACCATCGCCGGCACGGGCGAGACGATCGGCCACGTGGCGGACCTCACGGTGACCAACAAAACGACGAAGAGCGTGGACGGCTACATCGCGCCCATGTTCCTCGCGTCGGGCGCGGACTATCAGCCGTACATCGTGCCCTACGCCGGCACGATCAGCCTCGGCCCGGGCCAGACGAGGACGGTGCCCCTCAACGGCGTGTGCGCCGACGGCCACAAGCCGCCCGTGCCCAAGGGCAACTCCACCGCCCTGTCCGTCGCCCCCGAGACCCCACAGACCCAGGCCCTGATCAAAGGCGTCCAGGACATCATCATGGCCACCGAGCGGCTCCAACTCACTGGCGCCATCAAGACACCATTCTCGAGCAACCCCGCCAAGGAGCGCGACACGATCATCCAGTGGACCACCTGGACCTTCACCTCGGCCAAGAGCGACCGGCCCGTGACCAAGGCCGACCTGGCGAAGAAGGTCCAAGAGCAGGCCGGCGCCACCACCCCCGAGCAGAAAGCCGCGCTCGACAAGGGCATTGATCAAATCTGGGGCGGCGTGCAGCTCACCGGCGCCAAGGCCAAAGTGCTGTAGACGCGCCTTCCCGAAAGGAATGTGCCGTGGACACGGAGAGTCGAGCCCGTGTCGTCGTGGCCTTGCTGGCCCTCTGTGCGGGCCTGGGCGCGCGGCCCCTCCTCGCCGGGGCGCTCGGCGACGCCGATACTGCCATCAGGAACGCCACCGCCGCGGTGGAAGCGGCCGAGAAGGCCGACGCGGCCGCGGACAGGGCGGAGGCGCAGGCCGACACTTCCAGGGTGATGGCTGAGCTGCCGCAGATGGAGGCCAACGCGACCGCGAGGGCATTGGCGCGGGCGAAGGCCGAGCTTGATGCGGCCACACAGGCATTGAGTGACGCCGTCGCCGCCTTGCTTCGGGAGCAGGACCGCCAACCCAGGGATGACGACGCGGTGAAGGAGGCGAACCGCAAGGCGAACGAGGCCGCCGACAGGCAGTTGAAGGCAAAGCGAGCGCTCGCCGCAGCCCAGAAAGACGCCGACGCCGCGGCCAAGGCCAACGACTCCGAGGCGGCTCGGGCCGCGAGAGAGAAGGCAGAGGCCGACAAGAAGGCGGCTGAGGCCGCACGCGGGAAGGCCGTTACCGACAGGGCAGCGGCCCAGACGGCCATCAGCGCCGCGGAGAAAGCCGTCCAGAAAGTCCCCGCGGGTTCGTCAAGGGACAAGAGGGAGGACAAGGTCAAGGGGTTGGACGCCCGTCTGAAGAAGGTCGTCTTCGGCCTGGGCGG
The DNA here is from genome assembly GCA_016872855.1 of Planctomycetota bacterium. Classification (GTDB taxonomy): domain Bacteria; phylum Planctomycetota; class PUPC01; order DSUN01; family DSUN01; genus DSUN01. The sequence goes on along the minus strand of VGYV01000259.1, from coordinate 1,096 downwards.
CAAGGGCGCCACGCTCGCCTCGCTCGCCGCCTCGGGCAAGGTCGCGGTGAGCCTCGACGGCACGGGCCAGACGATCGGCCACGTGGCCAACCTGACCGTGAAGAACAACACGACGAAGACCGTGAACGGCTACATCGCCCCCATGTTCCTCGCGTCGGGCAGCGCGGACTACCAGCCCTACATCGTCCCCTATGCCGGCACCGTCAGCCTCGGCCCGGGCGAGACGAAGACCGTGCCCCTCACCGGCGTGTGCGCGGACGCCCACAAGCCGCCCGTGCCCCAGGGCAAGCCGGGCGAACTCAGCATTGCTCCGGAGACCCCGCAGACGCGCGCCATGATCAAAGGCGTCCAGGACATCATCATGACCACCGAACGCCTCCAGCTCACGGGCGCCTACACGACGCCCTTCTCGGCCAACCCGGGCAAGGAGCGCGAAACGATCGTCCAGTGGACCACCTGGGCCTTCACCTCGGCCAAGACCGACCGGCCCGTGACCAAGGCCGACCTGGCGAAGAAGGTCCACGAGCAAGCCGGCGCCACCACCCCCGAGCAGAAGGCGGCGCTCGACAAGGGCGTTGACCAAATCTGGGGCGGCGTCCAGCTCACGGGCGTCAAGGCCAAGGTCCTGTAGACGCCCGCCCACCGCACGTTGACCCGCGCCGCCGCCTCTGCTACTGTGCATGCATGGCACAGGGCGACTCGCTGCTGGGTGCGGACGCGAATCGGCGGATGTTCGACCGCCTGGCGCCGCGGTACGACTTGCTCAACAGGCTGCTGTCGGTTGGCCTGGACCGCGCCTGGCGGCGCCGCGAGGTGGACGCGCTGGCGCCGCGCGACGGGGAGCACTTCCTGGATATCGGTTGCGGCTCGGGCGACGTGGCGCTGGAGATTCTGCGCCGGGTGGCCGGCTGCCGGGTGACCGGCCTCGACCCTTCGCAGCAAATGCTTGCCCTGGCAACAGATAAGAAACTACGCGCCGCACGAGACTTCGCTCGTGCGGCGTGGCCCCTGCGGGGCAGTTGAATCTGGGGGCCTGTCCTGGCATGGTAGTGGCGCATGTGACCAGGGGCGGTGAGCGGGTGTTGGGAAAGTCCTG
>VGYV01000258.1 GCA_016872855.1 Planctomycetota bacterium | reverse complement strand
CACGTCGCTCCACTGGTCGAACTTGGCGAGAGCGGCGCGGAGGTCGTCGGCGACCTGCTGCTGCTTCGTGACGGCGGCGGAGAGGTGCTGGAGCTGCTGTGGCCGCTCGTCGGCCTGGGCGGCGCGCCCGACCTGTTTCGCGGCCTCGGGCATGTCGGCCTTGGCCGCCTGGCGGACCGCCTCCTGGAGCTCCTGGACGCGGCGGTGGTCAACGGGGGTGCCGACCTTGTTGTTCTTCATGTCGCCGGCCACGTTCTCCAGCTCCGAGGCGATGGCCTCGGCGGCGGCGGCGATCTTCATCTGCTCCCGCTCGGCCACGGTGGCGGCGCGGCGGTCCAGCTTCTCGGCGGAGCGGAGTTGCTCCACCGTGGCCCTCTCGGCGTCCTGGCGCGCAATGAGCTTCCTGATGCGCTCCTTGACCTCCTGCTGGGTGCGCTGGAGGATCGAGGCCATCTCGGCCTCGCTCACGACCGTGAGGATGTAGACGGGCGACTTGCCGACGTTCGGCCCCAGGGTCTTGCCGTCCAGCACCTCGGCATAGGCATCCTCGGCCTCGCCCCACACGCGGAGCAGTTCGTGCTCCTTGAGGGCGAGGGCCGTGAGGTCCCACTGGTGACCGTGGCTGGCCTTCTTGGCGGGCGGCTTCTCGTCGGGGAAGGCGTGAAGCACTGGCTTGGCCTTTTCGCCGCGCTGGAAGGCGAAGCGGGCGCGCGTGACCGCATAGTCGTCCTCGGCTTCCAGGCGGACGGGCACGACGGCCCGCGGCGTGACCTTCTTGCTGGCGCCTGGCTGCGGCAGCTTGACCGCAGGCTCGCGGTCGGGCCGCACGTCGAGCCGATACGTCGCCGGCGGCGAGTTGTTCAGCCCATCGGTGTCCACCAGCGCGACCGCGTATTCCTTGTAGGGCGCTCGCAGCGTGAACGTGCCCTCGAGCCGTGTCCGGTCCGGCGTGGCACGGCTGGCTTGCCCAGCCGTGTCTTGCTTCCCCGCAGCAAAGGCCAATGGGACAGGCGGCTGGCCCTCGATGACGATGGCCGCGCCGCCGGGCGGGTCGGCGATGGGCTTGCTCGAGGTGACTTCGATCTTGACGACGGAGCCTGCCAGCGCGGTGATCGCCCCCCGTCCGTCGGCCTGCACCCGCTCTGGCTCGCCCGTGTACTTGGGGGCGGTGATGGTGAGCCGCAGGTCTTCGATGCGCGGGCGGTTCCGAACGTCCACGCGCAGGGTCGGCGTCGCCGCGTCGTCGCCCGTCACGTGGAAGCTGAAGGGCTCGGTGACTGTGGCAAAGCAGGTGCGGTAGGCGGCCTCCTCGGTCATCAGCACACTGCGGGAGCTTCCGCTGCCGGAGGCGTAGCGGTAGCTGACGCTGACGCGCCGCGGGGGGCTCCAGAGCGTGGCAGCGGCGGACGGGGCGGCGCGCACCAGCAGGTTCAGGTCCTCCCCCTTCGGCACGTAAACCAGGTCGCCCTCGAAGGGGAGGGCGTGGCCGTCCTTGTCGAAGGCCTCGAGCGTGAGCTCAGTGCGCCGCGGCCATTCGACCGAGCTGAGGGGCGCGAAGAAGCGGGAGGCGAAGATCGCCGCGTTCTTGGGGAACAGGAGGGTGTACGTGCAGGCGATGGCGACCGCGAAGAACGCGGCGAGCGCCCAGGCCGCAGCCTGGCGGCCTGACGCCACGTCCTGGAAGTCCAGCGCCGCCGCCTGCGCCCGCGCGTCGCGGGCGAGCTGCTCCACCATGTCCTGGGAGAGCGGCGTCACGTCGCGCTGGCGGGCGAACTGGACGGTTGAGATCAGGCGGTCCCGAAGGCCGGGGAATCGCCGCTCGACCAGGAGCGCCAGCTCGTCGTCGCCCATCCTCACGCGGAGCGGGCCGACGAGGAAGCGGAGCAGCGCGTAGCCCCAGGCGGCGAGCGCCGCGCACAGGAGCACGACGCGGCCCGGCGACTCCAGCCGCGCCGTCCAGTCGAGGGCCAGCGCCGCCGCGAGCGCGGCCACGACTGCCAGGAGGAACCTGCTCGCGCCGGCCAGGACGATGAGCCTGCGGAGCCGGCCACGGAGCGCGCGAAGCCTGCGTTGCAGCTCATTGGGGGTCAACGGGTTCTTCTCCCTTCGGGGCCGGCGGTTCCGCGGCCCGCTTCAGCGCCGCGTCGTCGGCGCCAAGACGCTGGAAGATGGGCAGATACTGGTAGGGCAGTTGAAGCACAAGGCAGGCCATCGCCGTGCCGTAGGCCTCGCCAAACGTGTCCTGCCAACTGCCGTTGGACTCCTGGCTGTCGGCCAGCTCTTTGCACACCGCGGGGTAGTAGCCGCTCCAGTAGTGGCCGCCGGCGTGGTAGGCGGCTTGGGACGCATAGTAGTGGGCGTAGGCGTAGTAGTGGCTGATCGCCCCGTGCCGCGAGACGTTTCGCGGCGTGTCCTGCTCGAACAGGCGCAGGGAGCGCTTCAGCTCGGGGCAATCGTACTCGCCCGCGCCATACAGGGCGCTCACGCCCGCCGACAGCAGCGCGTAGGAGCCGCGCGTGCGGCTGCGGACCATGTAGCAGAACGAGCCGTCGGCCAGACAGCTCTGCTTCACGTAGGCGATCGCGCGGTCTATGCACTCCTTCGGCACCTTGATCCCCGCGTTGCGGGCCGAACGGAGGGCCATGACCTGGCAGACCGTGACCGAGATGTCGGACTCCGCGGTCGGGCTCGGCTCGTAGCGCCAGCCGCCGTCCACCGCCTTCTGCGACCGCTGGATGAGGGCGACGGCCAGCCGCAGCTTCTCCCCGATGTCCTGCCGCTGCGTCATGCCATATGCCTCGCCCAGGAACAGCGTGGCGAAGCCGTGCTCGTACATCCCCGTCCGCGTGTCCCCGCCGGGCACCGTGATGAAGCCGTCGCGCCGCACGTTCGTCAGCACGAAGTCGAGGCCGCGGTCAATCTGCTCCCCGAACTCCCCTTGGCCCGGCTGGCTCCCATTGGCCATGAACGCCATGCACGCCAGCCCGCTCACCCCCACGTTGCGGCTGTAGCCCCCGCGGCCCGACCAAGAGCCGTCCCGGTTCTGCGTCCGCGCCAGATACCGCAGCCCGCTCAGCACCACCCCCTTCGTCTTCTCGCTCAACTCCATCTTCGGCAGGGCACTGGTCCCGGCCATGCCCATGCTGGCAACGGCCACAGCCACGCAGGCTGCAATGGCCCATCTGAAATCGGCAATCGGCAATCGGCAATCGGCAATCGCGTGCTTCACGCGAGCATCCCCCTCTTCCTGAACCACCATTCGCTGCACACAAGGCCAAGGAAAAGGATGATCACGAGCGGCGCGTCGAAGACGGGGTCCTGAATCTCCGTCGTGATCTCCTGCCCCGCCGACTGGATGAGGCCGGGCAACCGCTCCGCCTCGTCGAGGCGCAGGAAGGCGCCACGCGTCGCCTCGGCGATCTCCCTCAGCGTCCGGGCATCCATCGTCGGGTGCTGGAACTCCGTGTCGGGCAGGTGCACGTCGAAGCTCTGGGATTCCTGCTCCGTGCCGAGTGCGACGGAGAGGACGGTGCTGCCTGGCCTTGCTGCGACGAAGGAGCCCTCGAAGATGCCCGGCCCCTGGCGGCTGGGGAGCAATCGCACGGTCTGGGCGGGCGCACCGGCCGGCTCGAGCTTCGCCTCCACGCTCTCGGCCTGGAGCGGGCGGAAGGCATCGTCGAGGCACTGGGCCTGCACGACCACGCGCTCGCCGAGGGCGTAGGAACGCTTGTCCGTGGCGAGCTGGATGCGGCGGCTGCCGCCCAGGATGCGGTAGGTGCCCACGTAGTTGATCGCCTGCACCCAGAAGCGCCCGAAGTGCACGTCCCCCACCCAGAACCGCCAGCGCCACGTGCCGTCGAGCCCGCAGTAGAGGGTGCGGCCGGGGTCGTAGCGCCCGACGACGATGAGCGGCATAGGCCCCCGCTCGTCGCGGTCGTACGGATGCTCGGCCAGGACCACCCCGCCCGGCTTGGCCCGCGCGACGGGGTGATACCAGTAGGTGCCAGGGAAGCCCTCCCACACCTTCTGGCTCTCCTCCGGCGTGTCGGCCAGTTGGGCGATGCCGTGGGCGCGGCCCTGCTCGGTCAGGCGGGCGCGGAATGCCTCCTTCAGCGTGCGGCTCGCCAACAGGTCGCCCGTGGCCGTCACGCCGCCCGTGGCGACGGGCAGCAGTTCCTCGACCGGCGTGCCCTTCCAGGCCTCGGGCGGGTGGAACTGGCCGGCGACGAAGATGAAGCCGCCGCCGAACTGGCCGACGAACGCCCGCAGGTCCGCCAACTGCTCCGGGCGGAACGCCGCCGGGTCCACGTCGCTGAAGACCACCACGTCGAACTCGAACAGCTCCTGCCGCGTCTCGGGGTAGTGGGTGATGCGGCGGCTGCCCTCCTGGATGAAATCGCTGTCCGCCGTCTGGAGCCAGCAGCTCAGCAGAATGCTCTTGTCCACCACAAGCGCGTTCTTCAGGAAGCGGTAGAAGTAGCTCGGCTGGCCCGCCACGAAGAGGACCTTTGTCCGCGCGTCCTTCACCGTGAGGATGTGGCGGGCAGCGTTGTTCTCCGTGCTCAGCTCGCCCTGCTCGGGCGGCACCTCGACGCTGAAGCGAAAGGTCCCAGCGGCCTCCGGCGTGTAGCGGAGCGCGACCGTCTGCGGCTCGCCCCCTTCCAGCCGCGTGCGGACCGTCCGCACCAGCTTGCCGTCGGCCTTCAGAAGCACGTCCACCTCCCCCTCGAAGCCCTTGGCCGCGATGACGGCGTTGAACGTCACCTGGTCGTCCTTCTTCACCGCCGTGGGCGCGAGGATTTTCACGACCTCGATGTCCTTTGCCTCCTCGACGGCGCCCACGCCGACGGTGAAGACGGGGAAGGACTCGCCGTGGATGGCGGCGAGACGCTTCGCCACCTCCACCGCCGTTGGCTCGACGTCCTGCGTCCGCCCGTCGGTCAGCACGATGGCGGCGGCGATGCGGTGGCCCCGCAGCCCGTCGGCAAGCTCCCGCAGCGCCGCGCCCAGCAGCGTCCTGTCCCCCTGCGGCGTCACCAGCGCGTTTGTAGTTCCGCCTTTAGGCGGTTCCTCTCTGTTTGTAGTTCGGCCTTTAGGCGGCTCCTCTCTGTTTGTAGTTCGGCCTTTAGGCGGCTCTTGTCGGATACGGCCTGAAGGCCGCACTACGAACCTGGGGTCCACCCCCCGCACGTCGCCGGCAAACGTGGCGACCCGCAGCTTGCACTCCTTGCCAATGCGGCCCAAGAGGTCGAGCGACGGGTTGGCCAGCACGCCGTTCACAAGGTCGGCGCGGCTCGCCTCATCCAGCTTCGCCTCATCGAGGCCCGCCAAGCGGGCGAGGGCGGCCCGCAGCTTCGGCTCCCCATACCGGTCCCGCAGCCGCATCGAAAGCGAGTCGTCCAGGAGCGCCACCACATATGCCTCCTTGAACTCGCTCTTCTCGACCGACAGGATGGGCTTGAACAGCACCAGGAGCACCAGGCCGACGAGCAGGCACCGCAGCACGGCGAGCGCCACCTTTCGCCGCCGCGAGGCCGTCCCCTTCTCGCGGCTGTAGAGCCACGCGACGAGCCAGATGGCAGCCGCGGCGAAGAGCAGAATCACCCACGTGGGCCACAGCGCCGCGAACTTCAGGCGCACCCCCGTCCCATCCGCGATCTCGCCGCGGTCTATCCCCAACAGCCAACTGAGCGCCGAACGCCACACTGCGGCTCACCCCGGGCCTGGGCAGTCCTTCTCCCACGTACACTATAAGGTTATGCGCGCGGGAGGTCAAGTGGCTTCCCGACTTGACGGCGCATTCCCCGTGCGCATAATCCTCTACCAGGTTAGTCGTGAACCCCCTCCCGAAGGTTCCAGTACCTTCGGGAGGGTAATCGAATGAGGAGCCACCCTACATGATCCGCCTTGCCCTCATCGGCTTCGGAGGCTACGGCTGGAGCTTCGCACAACTCATCCCCCAGGTGGCGGAGCGGGCCGGCTGCCGCCTGGTCGCCGCAGCCGACACGCGGCTGGCGGCCCTGCCCGAAAAGGCCCAAGAGCTGGCGAAGGCAGGCGTCGAGCTCTTCGACGACCCACTCGCAATGCTCGACGCCCTGCGCGGGCGCTGCGAGGCGGTCTACGTCGCCACGGGCATCCCGTCCCACACTCCCCTCACCATCGCCGCAGCGCAGGCAGGCTACCACGTCCACCTGGAGAAGCCCCCCGCGGCGACGGTGCAGGAGGTGGACGCGATGCTCGCGGCGCTCGACGCCGCGGGCCGCTTCTGCCTCGTGGGCTTCCAAGCGCTCCACGGGGCCGACATCTGCTTCGTCAAGGACCGCGTGGTATCGGGCCGGCTGGGCCGCGTGAAGTCGCTCGTCTGCCACGCCGGCTGGCCGCGAAGCCGCTCCTACTACATGCGGAACGACTGGGCGGGGAAGCTGAGGGTGGAGGACGCGGGGCAGGGACGCCCCGCCCACAGGGACAGCGCGGGGCGCGGAGGCCCCGCCCACAGGGACAGCGCGGGGCAGGGACGCCCCGCCTACAGGGACAGCGCGGGGCGCGGAGGCCCTGCCCACAGGGACAGCGCGGGGCGCGGAGGCCCCGCCCACAGGGACAGCGCGGGGCGCGGAGGCCCCGCCCACGGTGCTTGGGTGCTGGATGGACCGGCGACGAACGCCCTTGCCCACCAGATTACGAACATGCTCTTCCTGGCCTCTCCAGAGCCGGGCCGCCTGGCCACGCCGACAGCCGTTCGGGCCGAGCTGTACGCCGCAGGCGAAGTGGAGTCCCACGACACTTGCGCCATCGAGATTCAGACCGCCGAAGGCCCCACCTGCCTCTTCCTCGCCAGCCACTGCACCGAGGCCAACTTCGGCCCAGCCATCGAGCTCGAGGCCGAGAACGGCCACGTCCACTGGACCATGCGCGATGGGGCGAGGATTGGGTACGCTGATGGCAGGCAGGATGCCTGCCCCACTTCGGATGGCCGGCCCGAGATGGTGGGCAACCTTGTCGAGGCCGTGCGCGCCAACGACCCGGCGCTCCTCAGGTGCCCGCTGGTGGAGACCCGCAAGTTCGTCCTAGCCCTGGATGGCGCGCACGAGAGCAGCGGTTGCATCCACCGCATTGCCCCGGAGCACACGCGGCAGGTCGGGGAGGGGGGCGACGCCCGCACAGTGGTCGTGGGCCTCGACACCCTGCTCGCCCAGGCCGCGCAGGCCAAGTGCCTGTTCAGCGACCTCGCCCAGGCTCCCGGCTGGGCGGGTGGGACAGGCGTCTTCGACCTCGCGGGGTACCCCACGTTCCCCACGCGGTTCGCGAACCCGTAGCTCGTCACCGGGAGGAAGCGGAGGCATCAGGGGAGGCGGGTGGGCTGCCCTTCGGAGTCCCAATCGTGTGGTAAACCTCTCGGACGATGGCGGCGGGACGCCAGAGGGGGAAGTCGGCGTTGACGCGACTCTGGGCGGCGTGGGCGAGGAAGGTGGCGAGGGCCTTGTCGCTCAGGAGGCGCTCGACGGCGGCGGCGAGGGCCGCGGGGTCGCGGGGCGGGATGAGGAGGGCCTCCTGGCTGTCGCGGACGATGTCGGGGACGCCTCCCGCGGCAGTGGCGACGATGGGCCTCGCGGCCGCCATCGCCTCAAGGAGCACGATGCCGAAGGGCTCCTCGTGGGAGGGGAGGACGAAGAGGTCGAGGCCGTTCATCACTGCGGCCACGTCCTCGCGGAAGCCGGTGAAGATGACGCGGTCGGCGATGCCAAGCTCGGAGGCGAGGGCGTGGAGGCGCTGGCGGAACGCCTGGTCGGCCGCGGCCTCAGCCGGGCTGGAAACGCAGTCGCCGACGAGGAGGAACCGGGCATCGGGGTGCTTGGGAGCCAGGAGGGCGGCGGCGCGGAGGAAGTCGTCCTGGCCCTTCCACGGCGTGATGCGGCCGACGGTGCCGATAAGGCATTCCTCGGTCGAGATGCCGAGCTCGCGGCGGAGAGCAGTGCCCGAATCCCTGTTGGCGTAGGGGGCGGGGTCAATGCCCTCGGGGACGATGGTGAGCTTGACCGCGGCGTCGGGAAATGCCTGGCGGAAGGGCGCGGCGATGCTCTCGGAGACGCAGACGATGTGGCCACAGTGTCGCACGAGCCAGGCGCCGATGCGGCCGAAGTTGCGGACGGGGTTGCGGACGTGCCAGACGGCAGGGACGCCGGCGAGCCACGCGGCGGGGATGGCGTGGATCGCGAGGGGATTCTTGTTGATGTGGACGATCCGGATGCGGAGGCGGCGCATGAGCCAGGCCAGGCGCACGACGCCGTGGAGGAAGTAGAGGCCGTAGAGGAGGAGCTTGAGGGGGTTCCTCGTGCGCGCGATGGTGCCGAGGCGGAGGCGAATAACCTGGACGTGTGCCCCGCGCACGAGCGAGGCGAAGCGGCCGTCCTCGGCGAGGGCGGCGTGGAGTTCGTAACGGTTGAGGTCGAGGTGCTCGACGAGCGAGAGCAGGCTCCGCTCCGCCCCGCCGAGCTGGCCCCCGGTGTCGGAGACGTAGAGGACGCGGAGGCGGTGTTCGGTGTTCGGTGTTCGGTGTTCGGGTGAATTGTGCATGGTCAACTCGCGGGGCCCCTTGCGGCGAGGCCCTCGAAGGCGGCGGCTGTGCGGTCCCAGGAGTAGTTCTCGACGGCGTAGGCGCGGCAGCGGTCGCGGAAGCCTGGCTCCGCGGCGACCAGGAGGCCGGGGCCGAGGATGGCCTCGGCGATGGCCGGCGCGTCGGTGCTTGCGATGAGGAGCCGCTCGTCGAGCGGGCCGAGGATTTCAGGCGAGGCGCAGCGTCGTGTGGCGAGCACGGGGGTGCCGCAGGCGAGGGCCTCAAGGGTCACAAGGCCAAATGCCTCAAGGGACAGCGACGGGAGAAGGAAGAGGTCCGCGGCCTGCAAGTGCCTCGGCAGGTCGGCGGGTGGCACCAGGCCGGCGAAGTCCACGCGGCCCCCGGCTGTGCGGGCCAGCTCCTCGAGGTGGGCGCGGAGCAGGCCTTCGCCGCCGACGACGAGGCGGAGGCGCGGCTCCCTGGCCGATGCGAGGCCGAAAGCGCGGATGAGCTGTCCGAGGCCCATGCGTGGCACGAGGCGGCGGACGGTGAGGAGGATCACCTCGTCGGGCGCCCAGCCGAGGGAAGCGCGAACCACTGCACGGTCGGCGGCAGGGCAGAAGCGGTCGGCATCCACGCCCCAGGGGATGACCGCGACGGGCTTGCCGCCGAGGCGTGGCACGGTTTCGGCCAGGAGGTCGCGCGAGTACTGGCTGGGGCAGGTCACGACGTCGGCCCGCTCGACTGCGGCCCGCTGGCGGGCGGCGCGGCGCCAGGCGGCGAACCTGACCCAGAGCGACGGCGGGCGGGCGGGCGCGTCGTCGGCGAGCGCCGCCTGGGCCGAGAGCAGGTGCTCCTGGCCGAGGGGGGCGTGGAAGCAGTAGACGACCACGGCGCGCGCGGCGGCCCGCGATTGGAGGGCGCCCGCCGCGGCGGCGATGGGGTGGAGAAGAATCAGGTCGTAGGCCGGGCGGGCGAGGCGTCCCTGCCCCGCGTGGTTTGGGGACGCCCCCGGCGGCGCGGGGCGCGGAGGCCCCGCCCACAGTTGCCGGTCGAGCGTGCGGCGGGCGGCGGCGGCGTTGGCCCGCTCGTAGAGCAGGCGGCCGAAGGGCTTGGGGGGGATGCGCTCGTCGAAGCGGACGATGCGCAGGCCGCGGAACTCCTCCTCGGCGGACCACTCGGGGCGCTTGCGCATCGTCAACACGTCCACCCGATGCCCTCGGCGGACAAGGGCGGCGCCCGATTCAAGGGCGGCCTGCTCGGCTCCGCCGATCAGTGGGTGGAAGTTGTCAATCACGATCAGGATGCGCATTTGCATTGCTGCCAAAGGCGTGGCGGCGAAGGGTCCTCAGGTCGGCGAGCGCCTGCCGGCCATCGGTGAGGAGTAGCCCCGCTAGGTAGACAGCCGCGACAGCGGCGAGGGTCACTGCCCCGCGGGTCAGCCCCACGGCCAAGCCGCAGCAGGTCTGTAAAGCGATGCCTGCCGCTGCCGCTGCCGCCAGGCTCACCAGAGGCGGGGCAAGCAGGCGAACGTAGGAAACGTCGAGCACGCGGGGCAGGAAGGCGACGTACCACGTGACGAGTCCGCCGAGGACGACGAGTCCCACGCTCGCCGCCGCGCCCTCGGCGCCCCACAGGCGTGTGAAAAGGGGGCAGAGGACGAGCAAGGCGAGGGCCTCGGCGACGAGGGTGTGGCCCGTCACCTTCGGGCGGCCGACGGCCGTGAGCAAGCCGCCCGCGTCGTCCATCAGCGGCCGCAGCATCGCGTAGACCAGGAGCCAGCGGAAGATCGGGGTCATTGGCCGCCACTGCTCCCAGCGCATCACCGCCAGGAAGTCGGGGATCGCGAGCGCGAGGCCCACGGCCATCGGCCCGGCGAGGCGGAGCGTGGTGCCCGAGACGATGCGAAATGCCTCGGACAGCCGCGCCCTGTCGCCCTGGAGCCGAGCATACAGCGGGAAGGACACCCGCGTCAACACCCCCGTGATGAAGGCGAGCGGCAGGAGGCCAAGCGAGTAGGCGCGGTCGTAATGCCCAAGGGTCTCCTTGCCACAGAGGCGCCCCACGATGAGGTCGTCGTAGTTGAGCACCCAGGTTGTCGCCATGCTCCCCAGCCAGAGCGGGAGGCCAAAGCGGAGGAGCCATCGCGCGTCGTCGAGGTCGAACTCGAACCGCGGCCGCCCGATGCTCAGCGCGCCCAGGCACGTGAGGCGCACGGTGGAGGCGACGAGGCGGTTGGCCACCAGCGCCCAGAGCCCTGCTCCGGCTGCGGCCAGGGCAACGGCGGCCCCCATGCCCGCGGCCACGCCGGCCACGTCAGCCGCCGCCAGCCGCCCGAAGCGGAGCGACCGGGCCAGACGAGTCGCCTGCACGTCGCTCACGGCGTCCCACACCAGCGCGATGGCCAGGCCGATCATCACGTCGAGCGGCGTGCCGCGGAGCAGCACGCTGCCGAACGAGGCCGCACCGAGAACCACCGACAGCACGGCTAGGAGGAAGAGCACGCGCAGGAAGAGGAATGTGGCGAAGGTCTCGGCCACCCGCTCCTGGCGGTGGGTGGCGGCCTGTGAGAAGCCCCAGTTGCTGAAGGCATCGGCGATGGCCAGGAGCGAGGCCGCGTAGGCCACGGCGCCGAAGTCGGGGACTCCGACCCTATCCATCAGATAGAGGCCGCCGGCGAAGCTCACGAGGCGCGAGATAGTGTTGGCGGCGAAGACCGCCATCGTGCCGCGGACG
>VGYV01000257.1 GCA_016872855.1 Planctomycetota bacterium | reverse complement strand
GCCTCGTGTGGCACCCCGCGGCCGACGCGAACGGCACGCTTCAGGCCTTCACGGTCAAGGCGTGGGACGGTCAGGCGGCCTCCGCCACCGCGGTGCCGGTCAACGTGGCCGTGGCGCCCGCGAACGATGCGCCGGTGGCCCAGGACGGGGGGTTCGGCGTGGAGGAGGACGGGAGCCATTCGGGGAGTCTCGCCGCTACCGACGTGGACGGCGACCCTCTGACCTTTGCCATCGTGAGCGGCCCGGCGAACGGGGCGCTGACCGCCTTCGACCCTGCGACCGGCGCCTACACCTATGAGCCGGCCGACGACTACCGCGGCCCCGACAGCTTCACCTTCAAGGCCAACGACGCGACGGTAGACTCCAACGAGGCGACAATCACCATCACCGTCACGCCGATGAACGACGCGCCAGTGGCTCAGGACGGGGCGTTCTCCGTGCCGGAGGACGGCAGCCACTCGGGCAGCGCGGTGGCGGCCGACACCGAGGCCGACCCGCTGACCTATGCCGTCGTCACCGGCCCGGCCCACGGCTCCCTCACCGCCTTTGATACGGCCACAGGCGCCTTCACCTACGAGCCGGCCGACGACTACCACGGCCCCGACAGCTTCACCTTCAAGGCCAACGACGGGATGGAGGACTCCAACGAGGCGACGGTCACGATAGCCGTCACGCCCGTCAACGACGAGCCGGCGTTCGGCGGCCCCTTCCCGTCCGACCCCACGGTGCTCCTCGTCGGCCAGCCCTACGCCTTCGCCCTCGCCGCGGGCGACGTTGACGGCGATACACTGGCCTACAGCCTCGCCGCAGGCCCCGCGTGGCTCAGCGTGGACCCCGCGACGGGCGTCCTCTCCGGCACCCCCAACCGCCGCGCCCACGTCGGCGGCAGCACCGTGACCGTTCGCGTGGACGACGGCCAAGGCGGCAACGACGAGCACTCCTTTGGGCTGACAGTTCAGGGCCAGGTCATCACCCTCGGCTCGGCCATCCCGGTCCCGCTTACGAAAGTGGCCTACACGGACGCCAGCGGCGACCTCGCGAGCGTGGGGGCGAAGGCGAAGGTTGGCGTCTTCTACCTGGTGCGCGGGGTCGCCCCCGGCCCCGGCGGCGCCTACAGCCTCACCACGCCCGGCGACCTTGTGGCTATCGAGGGCGAGGGCACGGACGCCAAGGCGGGCCTCTCCATCAAGCTCAAGGCCGCTGTCACGGGGCAGGTGCCGGCCACGTCCGTGACCGACATCGCGGTGAACGGTTCGTTCAACCTCTCCGCCCCGGCCATGGGCCTCCTCGGCAACATGAGCGTCACCGGCGGCGTCGGCAGGTTCGCCATCGGCGACGTCGCCGCCCAGCACGCGATCACCATCGGGCTCGATCCGCTGATAAAGGGGACGAGTCTCGTGTTCGGCCGTGTGCGGGACGCCACGTTGGCCTCCCTGTCGCCTCTCAGGTTGCTCTCGGCAATCGAGTGGCTCGACACGGACGCGACGCCCGACCAGGTGGTTGCGCCCTGGATCGCCAGCCTGGCCACTCGCGGCTCGAAGACCATAGGCGGGCCGAGAGGCGACTTCGAGGCCGGCCTCGCCCTCAGCGGCGCCGGCGCACTCAAGGGCACCCTCGGCAAAGTCTCAATCGCCGGCTCCCTCAACCGCGCGGCGTGGACCATCACCGGCAGCGCGGGGGCCATCGCGGTCCGTGGCGACCTCACCAATGCCTCGATTGTGGCCGACCTGCTCGGCTCGGTCGCCGTCACGGGCCGCATCAGCCAGGACGGGACCGATGGCGACGCCGACGTGATTCGCGCGCTCTCAGGCGGCTTCAGCGTTCGGGACCTCACGGGGACCTGGTGGATCGCCCTCGCCCAGGACCACTTGTTCAGCACTCTGCGCGCCTTCGTGGGCTAGTCCTCGGCCATCGCAACTGCCCTCCCGGAGTCCAGAGGGGGTCCGTTGACGGGCGGCAACATGCGGCAGGCCCGCCATAACCATTGCTGCGCTAACAGGTTAGCGAAGGAGCGGGAGCGGATGGGGAGGGACTTCGTTGCCGGACGACAACATGGGGGCGCGATGGCGTAAGTGCTTGTCAGGCCACCTGTTACGGCCATGCTGCCGCGGGTGGAACGCCGGCGCTGTTGGGAAACGGCAACATGGGGTGCCTCGATGGGCTGAATCGAGGCACCCGAAGCTGACTCCAGAACACAGCGGCTCTGACGCACAAGTGTATGCCGGCACAAGAGCTACGTCATCTCACGGAGGTTGCGGTGAGGGGGCCAAAGCGGGCGGCTCTCACGGCATAGCATTTGCTGCCTTAGAACACCGATTCGGGTTTTTGGATGGGGATGGCTGCGTTGAGGGCCGGTGTGATGAACGCGCCGCCGAGGGCTAGCGCGTTGATGGCGCGCGTTGTGACGCTGCTGCGAGCCCGCGCCGCGCTCGGCCTGCTCCTGCTGGCTGAGTGTATCGCGGGCCGGCGAAGCGTGACGGCGCGCGAGGGATTGAGGGGCGCGGTCCGCCCACGGACTGCGACGCCCGCGGACCGTGGGGGCAATGGTCCCGGAGAAGAGCGCAAATACCACTTGACATTTGCGCCGTTGTTCTGTATATTCCTCACGACCTCTCGCGGGGCGCTTCGCGTAGGCGGCAGCCGCTTAGGCTCGATGGCGGTGATGCCAGGGGATGGAGGACCGGCATGAGCGCCGACCGGGACGGGCGTGAAAAGGGAGATTGGATGCGCCACCTCCTGTGCGTGGCATCAATGGTTGCGGCTGCACTCGCCCCAGGGGCGCTTGGGGGGCCGTTCCCCCCCGCCGACATCCTGGTGGCGACCCAAGAGCCCGATGGCAGTTGGGATCCCGACTGGGAGACCGGCTACATCATTCCGGGCCTCGTGACCTCGTATGTGTGGAGCGGGGACCAGCCGGCCACGCGCTACGCGCCGTACAGGACGAGTGCCGAGAACGCGGGGATGTGGGTGCTGAACAACCAGCCGCTGATCCCCTACCCCGGCACTACCGTCAATCCCTATACAGGCACTACCACACACTTCTTGTTCGGGCAGGAGGCCTACGGCTTCCAGCGCCTCAGCGAGGTCAACGCCACGCCCGCTGCGAACATCTGGCG
The DNA here is from genome assembly GCA_016872855.1 of Planctomycetota bacterium. Lineage (GTDB taxonomy): Bacteria > Planctomycetota > PUPC01 > DSUN01 > DSUN01 > DSUN01. Next base: position 8,193 of record VGYV01000257.1, on the reverse strand, counting down.
GACCGAGATCACCAACTTCTACGCCGACGTGAAGGCAGTGTTCCCCGTGTATGCGGGAACAGGGAACTCCAGCACGCGTGGGTTCATCGATTGGTTGCGCGACGGGCAGATGGACGTGTCGATTTGGACGGACATGAATGCGCACTACCTGGTAGCGGCGGCCTACGTGGGTGCCGCCGACTACTCGATCTGGCGCTCCGAACTCATCAAGTCGCTGAGCATGGTGGACAACGATTCCTACTTCCCGGTCCTCTCCCTCGGCAGCACCGTGTGGGCGCTGGCCTCCAACTGGGATCTGGATACCACGCAGGTGGACCCTGGCGCGGTGTCGGGCGACCTGTGGTACAACGAGGGCGCGGGCCGGCCGGTCAACCTGCTCGACCTCCCGGGCATCCTCGCCACCCATCAGGAGCCGGTCACAGGGTCATTCTACTGGCGGTTCGACCACCAGGGCGACGGCTTCGGCGGGCCAGCGTACGGCTACACCGAGGACACGGTGTTCGGCACCCTCGGCCTCCAGGCAGCCACGGCGCACGGCTACGGCCAGTATGACGTGGAGATCGCTGCCGGGCTGGGCGCGCTGAAGGCCGGCTACGTCAACTGGGGGGGCTACATGTCGGACCACCTGTGGTTCGACACGGGTTACGGCTACAACTTCATGTTTGCCGCGGAGGGGCTGCGCGTCGTCATTCCAGAGCCCGGCTCGGTGCTCCTGCTTGCCTGCGGCCTTGCCGGACTGCTCGCCAGGAAGCGTTCAAGGCGTTCAAGCCGTTCAACTCGTGCAGAGCTTGGCGTTGATAGCGGAGAGGGAGCGAGATAGATGGGAACAGCGGCGGGACTTTTCGGGCGGCGGCTATGCCGCGGCCAGGGGGCGGTGTTCGCCGCCATGCTCCTGGTTCCTGTGCTCCTGGGCGAAGCCCACGCCGCGGCGGCCAGCACGCCCTGGTGGGCCACCGGCCCCGAGGCCCTGGCGTTCGACCCGTTCAGCCTCTCGACGGACCCGGGTCTGCTCGCGTTCTACCAGTCGCTCTTCGGGCCTGCGGCCACTGCCAGGAGCTTGGGGCTTCTGCCCAAGAGCGCTGGGGCCAGTGCGTCGCCGTCTGCCGGGTCCACCAGCACCTCGACGCGCCCCGCAGGCATGACGGAGCCCGCGCCGACGGCGAGCCCGACACGCGACGGCTCAGAGTCGCTCTCCGTGGTTCGGCACGCGTTCCAGATCGCTCCCCGCCCGGCCAAGCGCACGCCCATCCTGCCGCCATGGCCCTGAGGCCGCGGGCGGGCAGATGGGGATTGCGGATTCTCTGCCAGATTGCCCGTGGGTGCCACGCCCAAGCCTTGCTTGGTGGGATCCAGGAATGAAATCCGCGGTCCGCAATCTGAAGTCCGCAATCGCCCTCCTCGCCATTTGCCTCGGCGGGTGCAGGCTGATAGGATACGGGCTGAAGCCCGCAGTCCAGGGCACGACGGGCGAGGCGCTGGCGCGCTTCAACGCGGCCGGGCCAATCGTCCCCGCGATCCCGCCCGACAAGTTCCCCGCGCCCAGGCCGCTCGCCTTCCCGTACCGCCTGGTTGCGGGCGACGTGTTGGAGGTCAGGATACGGGTTGGCCAGGATGCGGCGGAGTGGGTGGCGCAACAGCCCGATGAGAGGGGGCGAGGGGGGGCTGAAGCCCGCACTCCAGACAGGCTGGCCATGTACCGTGTCCGCTCTGGCGACGTGCTCGACTTCGTGATGCCCGCGGTCCTGCGCGGCGTGGGGGAGAGCGTCGAGGGGGCCGCGTCGTATGCCTGCCGCGTGGGGGAGTCGGGGGGCGTGTGGCTGCCGGTGATCGGCGAGCTGGCGGTTGGGGGCAAGACGCTTCTGGAGGTGGAGGCGGCGGTGGTGGCGGCCTACTTCCCGAAGTACGTCAAGAGCCGGCCGTCGGTGGTGGCGCGGGTCTCCGAGCGCGGGACGTCGCTGCTGTCGGCCGTTGCCGGCGCCGCCGGCGTGCCAGGGGTTCGGGACCCCTTTGCGGAGGCATTCCTGTGCCGCGTCTCGGACGCGGGAGCTATCCGTCTCCCCCTCATCGGGGAGGTGGCCGTGGCGGGCAAGGCGGTGGCCGAGATCGAGGCGGCCGTGGCCGCGGCCTATCACCCGAAGTACGTCGCCTCGCCACCGACCGTGGTGGCGAAGGTCGCCGACTACCATACCGCGGTGGTCTACGCCATCGGGGCCGTCGGGTCGCCCGGAAGGCACGAGCTGCGGAGCAACGAGATGGAGCTGGCCGTCCTCCTGGCCAAGGCAGGCGGCATAGGGGTCTCGACGCGTGCGTCGGGTGGGGCGGCCGGGGGGGCGAAGATCATCCGCATCCGCCACGCGGGCCAGGCCCGCGACGCGAAGCCGCTGGAGGTGCCCGTCAGGGACCGCAACATCCCCGTCGCAAACGTTGCCCTTCAGGATGGCGACATTGTCGAGGTCGAACACTACGATGATCCGCTCTTCACCGTCACCGGGCTGGTCATGAACCCGGGGGTGCACCCGTACCCGCCAACCGCGCGGTACAGCCTTCAGCAGGCGTTGGCGATGTCCGGGGGCATTGACGTCCAGGCCGGCCCGCGCTACGCCATGGTGTACCGCCAGGACGTGGACGGGAAGGTGGCCGCGGGCGAGTTCAAGATCGGCGGCAGGACGATGATCGAGGCGTCCGACGTGCTCATCAAGCCGGGCGACGTCATCTGCCTGGAACACTCGATTCGCACGCGCTGGAACAAGTTCTGGGCCACGGTGCTGCACTTCGGCGCCGGCGCCTACGCGACGGTGCCGATCACAATGGGCTCTTCGACGAGATGAGCGACATGGTTGACCCTGGGAATGGCAACAACGCGCTGGGGAGGGCCGAGGGGCCGGTGCCGGCGCAGGAGATGGCGGGCGAGGGCGCCCGGCCGTCGCTCCTCCACGTCCTCTGGCGGCGCCGGTGGATCGTCGCCTTCGCCACCGCGGCCTCTCTCGCGGCCGGGTGGGTCCAGCTCGACAGGACCACCCCGCTCTACACCAGCACGTCGCGGATCTTCGTCGAGCGCCTCAGCCCCAAGATCATCCCTGGCACCGAAGAGTTCACGATGGGGTCGTGGAACTACCTCAACACCCAGTGCGCGCTGTTCAAGTCCACCCCCATCGCCGCCAGCGCGCTCGAGCGGCCCGGCATCCGCGGGCTGCGGACCTTTGCCGGCTCGAGCAACCCCGTCGGCCACCTGAAGGCCCTGCTCGACGTGCGGCTGGGCAAGGACGACGACATCATCAGCGTCTCCGCGCAGTCCCCATATCCCGCGGAGGCGGCCCAGATCGTCAATGCCGCGGTGGACGCCTACGTGACGTATCAGAGCGCCTCCCGGCGCAGCACCGCGGCCGAGGTGCTCAAAATCCTCCAGCGCGAGAAGGCCAGGCGCGAGGCCGAGCTGGCCAGCGCGCTCAGGGCCATGGTCGAATTCAAGAAGGCCAACCCCCTCCTCGCCTTCGAGGGGAGCGATGGCAGCTTCATGTCGAAGCGCATGGAGAGCTACTCGACGGCCCTGATCGCGGTGGAGAACGAGACGCTCGACGCGCTGGCCGCGTACCAGGCGGCCAAGGAGACGGTGGGCGACCCGGCCCGGCTGCGCCTCCTCCTGGAGCTCCGCCGCCTCGGCGCCAGGCAGGGCCTCAGCGCCGCTGAGGAGGGAGTGCTCCGCGCCGAGGTGGAGCGCATGGAGCTCCAGTTGAACGAGTTGCGGCGCGAGTGCACGGACGAGCACCCCGGCCTCAAGGCCCTCGAGGCCAAGCTGGCCGAGCGCAAGGGGCGGCTGGCCACGCTCGAGAAGCAGCTCGCCGAGGCCGAGCTCCTGGCCGCGGGGCGGCGCCTCGAAGCGCTCAAAGAGAAGGAGGCCCAGATCAGGAAGTCCTTCGAGGAACAGCGCAAGGAGATGGTGGACCTCAACGCGCAGGCCGCGCAATTCACCCTCCTGCGCTCCGAATGGGAGCAGTGCAGGAAGCTCTGCGACATGCTCGACGACCGCATCCGCCAGATCAACGTCAACGAGGACACCGCGGCCCTCAACATCACCATCCTCGAGGTCGCGGTGCCAACCAGCGCGCCGAGCAGCCCGAACAAGCAGCGCACGATGGCCATGGCACTCGTGGTCGGCCTCATGCTCGGGGTCGGCCTCGCCATCGCGCGCGACTGGCTCGACCAGCGGTTCCACTCGGCCGACGACATCTTGGCCTCCCTGGGCGTCCCGATCCTGGGCATGATCCCCCAGATGCCAGGCAAGGAGAACCTGGGCGTGCGCGGCAGAAAGGTGGAGCTCGAGCCCACCTCCCACGCAGCCGAATCATACCGCACGGTCCGCACCGCCATCTACTTCGGCGTCCCCGACGGGCAGGCCAAGCGGATCGTCATCACCTCGCCCCAGTCGGGCGACGGCAAGACCACCCTCGTCAGCAACCTCGGCATCGCAATGGCCCAGGCCGGGCAGCGCACCATCATCATCGACGGCGACTTCCGCAAGCCCATGCAGCACAACGTTTTCGAGCTGAAGCGCGACCGGGGCCTCTCCAGCGTCCTGGCGGGGCGGGACCCCCTCGACGCCGGCATTCAGCGCACGAAGGTGGAATGCCTCGACCTCCTGCCGACCGGCCCGACCCCGCCAAACCCCTCCGAGATGCTCAACAGCCAGGCATTCGCCGACCTGCTCGAAAACCTCGCCGCCCGCTACGACCACATCCTGATCGACTCGCCGCCGGTGATGCCCGTGACCGACGCGCGCATCCTCGGCGCACTGTGCGACCTGACCATCCTGGTCCTCCGTGCCGAGAGATCGCACCGCAAGGTCGCCGGCCGGGCGCGCGACGGCCTCCTCAGCGTCGGCGCGCACATCCTCGGAACCGTCGTCAACGCCGTCCCGCGCAAGGAAGACCGCTACTACCACTACAGCGGCTACGGCTACTACTACAAGTACGGCTACGGCTACGGCTACGGGCACGAACGCCGGCGGAAGAAGAGAAGGGGCAAAGGGGGAGACGACGCCAGCAGCGACGACGCCCAGCAGCTCCTGGCCTCCCTCGGCCCTGAGGACGCCCAATGACGCGCCCCCTTCCCACACACCCCTGTGCCACGGTCGGCTCGCCCGACCGTGCACGCACTGGCCGCGAGCACGTGGACATGCACTGCCACTGCCTGCCCGGCGTGGACGACGGCCCCGCCACGCTGGACGACGCCCTCGCGCTGTGCCGGGCACTCGTCCGCGACGGCGTGGCCACCGCCATCGCCACCCCCCACCAGCTCGGCCGCTACGACGGCCGCCTCACCGCCGACGACATCCGCCACGCCGTCGCCGGCCTCAATGCCGCACTCCGCGCTCAGGCCGTCCCTCTCACCGTCCTGCCCGGCGCAGACGTCCGCGTGGACGAGCGCATCCCCGCGCTCCTCGACGCCGACCGCGTGCTGACCCTGGCCGATTCAGGGAAGTATCTCCTCCTCGAGCTGCCCCACGACACCTTCATCAACATCCAGCCCCTCCTCGCGCAGGTCGCCGCGCGCGGCATCACGCCGGTCATCTCGCACCCCGAGCGGAACGGCTTCCTGAGCCGCAGCCCCGACGCAGTGGCGGCGTGGCTGGGCAAGGGCGCATTGCTCCAGGTCACTGCGGCCAGCCTCCTGGGCGGCTTCGGCCCCGCCGCCGAGCGTGCCGCCTGGCACTGGCTCGCCACGGGCGCTGCCCCGTTCGTCGCCACCGACGCACACGACACGGACACCCGAAGCCCCTGCATGACCCAGGCAATCGAGGCCATCACCCGCAGACTGGGCGGGCACGCGGCGCACCGCGTCTGCAACCTCAACCCCGCGCGCCTCCTGGCCGGCGAACCCCTTCCTGTGCCGAGAGTGCGGAACACAGGCAGGATGCCTGTGCCACCGCACAGGGAGCAGCGATGAGCGGCCGGATGGTGCCAATCGAGGAGACCGAGCCGCCCGAGAGCCGCTTCGACTCCGCCATCGAGTGGCTCCTCGCCGCGCTGCTCGCCTTCCTGCCGCTGGCCCTTGGGGCCGTGCATGCCTGGAGCGAGCTGGCATACGTCGCCGCCGCGGGCGCCATCGCCCTCTGTCTCGCGCTCAAGCTCCTCGTGAACAGGGACGTGTCGTTCGTCTGGACCTGGGCCTACGTTCCCGCAGCCCTTCTCCTCCTCATCGTCGCGCTCCAGCTCATCCCGCTGCCTGTAGGCGTCGTCCGCGCGCTCTCGCCGGAAACCGCCGCGCTGAAGACGCGGCTTCTCGCGGACACCCCCGGCGCCGACACGGGCACGATGGCCCTCAGCTTCTACCCCCACGCCACGCGGCACGACCTGCGGCTCCTCCTTGCGGCGGCCGCCGTCTTCGTCGCCGTCCTCAACGTCTTCCGGCGGCCCGACCAGATCAAGCGCCTCCTCGCCGCGGTCGCCATCATCGGCGGCGGCATCGCACTCCTGGCCCTGGCCCAGCACCTGTCTGGGGACGGCCGAATCTACTGGACCATCCCCACCTACGGGAACGCCGCGGCCTCCGGCCCCTTCGTCTGCCACAGCCACTACGGGCAGTTCATGAACCTCTCGATCGGCGCGGCCCTCGCCCTCCTGTTCGTCAAGCTCCACGAGAGCTTCGGCGACGGCGCGCCCAGCCTGCCCGACGTCGCCGAGCGGCTCGGCAGCCCGGAGCTGCGCGTGGTGTGGCTCCTGGCCGCGATGGCCGTCGGCGGCGCCGTCACCATCTTCCTCTCGCTCACGCGCGGCGGCATGGTCTCGCTCGCCGTCGCAGGCGGCTTCACCGGGCTGGTCGCCGCCACGCGCCGCGGCCCGAGCGGGCGCGGCTGGCTCCTCGCGCTCCTCGCGCTCGCCGCCTTCGCGGCCGTCCTCTACCTCGGCTTCGACGCCGTCTACGACCGCCTGGCCACGCTGCGCGGCCTGCGCGGCTACGCCGGCCGCTGGAGTGTCGTCAGGAACACGGCCGCCTCCTTCGCCCGCTTCCCGCTCCTCGGCACCGGCCTGGGCACCCACGAGGTCGTCTACCCGATGTTCGAGCGCTCGCTGAGCCCTGACCCCGACGTCGCCTCTCACGCGGAGAACGACTACGCGCAGGCCGCCGAGGAGACGGGTCTCCTCGGCCTCGGGCTCGTCCTGGCCTTCCTGGCCTTCATCTGGTGGGCCTACGCCCGCAGCGTGCGGCGCCTCGGGCGCCCGTTGCCGGCAACGGGCGCCCCCATTCGCTCGGCGGCCTTCGGACTCGGCTTCGGCCTCATGGCCGTGCTCCTCCACAGCTTCGGCGACTTCGGCCAGCGCCTCCCGGCAAACCACGCCCTCAGCGCCGTCACCTGCGCCTTGCTCCTCGCCATCGCCCGCGCCGGCCGAAAAGACTCCAGGAGTCTTTTTGGCGAAAAAGACTCCAGGAGTCTTTTCCGCCCGGCCCTGCGCGCGGTCCCCCTCCTCGCCATCGCCGGCATCTGGACCTGGGCCCTCCTCGGTGCCGAGGCCGCGCGGCGCGCACAAGACCACTGGTTCCAGGCCCTCAAGCTCGAGGCCGCACTCGCCAAGGCCGGCTGGCAAGGCTCCAACGAGGACTACGCGGCCCTCATCGCGCACGCCGAAGCAGCCGCCAAGGCCGAGCCGGGAAACGTCGAATACCGCCACTGGCTCAACGTCTACCGCTGGCGGGCCATCAGCCGCGTGGCCGACCCGAAGACAGGCGAGATGCTGGTCACGCCCCGCACCGTCGAGTTCGCGCGCCGCATCGTGGCCGAGCTCCACAAGGCCCGCGCCCTCTGCCCCACCTTCGGCGCCACCTGCTCCGTCGCCGGGCAGATCGAGCGGTTCGTCCTTGGCGACCCCGCGGGCGCCGACCGCATCCGCGCCGGCTACATGCTCGCCCCCTGCGACCCCACCGCCTGCTACCTGGCGGGCCTCGTGGACGCCCTCGACGGCCAGCACGAGGCCTCGCTCGAGAAGTTCCAGCGGTGCCTCCGGGCCACTGGCGGCTACTTCCGCGAAATGGCCGACCTCTATCTGCGCCAAGTCAAGCGGCCAGACCTCGCCGTGGCACTTGCGGGGGACGACGTGCAGCGCCTCCTCTACGTCGCCAGCGCGCTCCACGAGGACCCCGACAACAAGGAGCTGGCCGCCAAGGCCCGCGAGCTCATCGCCAGCGCCCGCGCCCCGG
>VGYV01000256.1 GCA_016872855.1 Planctomycetota bacterium | reverse complement strand
GGCGCTGGCGCTCGGCGAGGGCGGCGAGGCCCAGGCTCCCATGGCCCGCGTGGTCATCGGCGGCCTCCTCAGCTCCTCCCTCGTCACCCTCGTCTTCATCCCCGTCGTCTACTCCTTCTTCGAGGGCCTGCGAATGAAGGGTGGGGCCGCGCCGGACGTCAAAGAACCGGAGGCATGACCCCAAGGGCCCACTCGTTGGGAGTGCGGCCTTCAGGCCGTATCCGAGCGGACGGGCTGAAGCCCGCACTCCGAACTGGAGCCTGTGCAATGAAGCGCACAATCATCATCCTGGCCATCGTGGGCGCGCTCGGCTGCGGGGGCTACTACTACTGGCGGAAGCAGCAGGCCGTTGCCGCCACGAACGCCCCGAAGGTGCCCACCGCCGCCGTCGAGCGCGGGGCCATCCGCCTCGCCGTGGCCTCCACCGGCCGCGTGGTCGCCAACCTCGAGGTGGACATCAAGTGCAAGGCCGGCGGCGAGATCATCAAGCTGCCCTTCGACATCAGCCAGCCCGTGAAGAAGGGCCAGTTGCTCGTGGAGCTGGACCCCGTGGACGAGGAGCGCCGGGTGAAGCTGGCCGAGGCTGACCTAGCGGCCGCTGTGGCCAAGCACGAGCAGGCGAAGCAGGCCCTCCTCGTCGCCGAGCACGACCTGGTGACCGCGACAGACGACGCCAACGTGGCCCTCAAGTCGGCCCAGGCCAAGCGCGACCAGGCCAAGCACAACCTGGCCGTGGCCGAGCAGAACCTCGGGACCACCACGCAGCGGGCCGAGGCGGCCCTCACGTCGGCCCAGGTCAAGGCCCAGGACGCCGCGGACAAGGCGGCGCGCATGAAGGCCCTCTTCGAGAAGAAGCTGGCCAGCAGGGAGGAGTACGACACGGCGGTCACAGCCGAGGCCACAGCCAGGACCGAGCTGGCCAACGCCCAGGCGGCCGTCAAGGACCTCGGTGCGGCTAAGCTGGCCATCGAGGCCAAGCGCCAGGACGTGCTTCTCGCCGAGGCCGCCGTGGAAAGCGCCCAGATCGCCATCAAGAAGCTCGACACGGCCAGGCTGGCCATCGAGGTGAAGCGCCAGGACGTGGCCCTCAACGCCGCCCAGGCAGAGTCCCGCCGCATCAACCTGTCGCTCGCCAAGCAGGGCTTCGACGACACGAAGGTGATGGCCCCGATGGACGGCGTGGTGAGCGCCCGCAACGTGCAGATCGGCCAGATCATCTCGTCCGCCATCAGCAACGTGGGCGGCGGCACCACCATCCTCACCCTGGCCGACCTGTCGAGCATCTACGTCCTCGCCACGGTGGACGAGAGCGACATTGGCGGGGTGAAGGAGGACCAGACGGTGCTGGTGACGGCCGACGCCTTTCCGGGCAGGCGTTTCCAGGGCAAAGTCGTCCGCATCGCCGCAAAGGGGGTCAACGCCTCAAACGTCGTCACCTTCGAGGTCAAGATCGAGGTCCTCGGCCGCAACAAGGCCCTCCTGAAGCCCGAGATGACGGCCAACGTGGAAGTCCTCATCGAGGAGAAGGAGAACGTCTTCCTCGTCCCCACCGAGGCGGTCACGCGCCGCCAGCGCGAGCGGATCGCCATGGTCGTCAAGCCCGATGGCTCCACGGAGGAGCGGGTGGTCGAGGTGGGGATTCAGGACGGCACGCGCGTGGAGATCACCAAGGGCCTGAGCGAAGGGGAAACGGTGCAGGTGCGCAAGGCCGAGGCCGACAGCGCGTGGCGGAAGAGCGCCCCAAGAGGCCCGACCAACCCCCTTGTGCCCGGCCCGCCGAGGCGACGCTGATGATCCAGGCAGACGGACTCGTCAAGACCTATCTCGTCGGCGGCAGCACCATCCGGGCGCTCGACGGCGTGAGCTTCCGAATCGAGGCCGGCGAAATGGTCGCCGTGACGGGGCCATCGGGCAGCGGCAAGTCCACCCTCATGCACATCCTCGGCTGCCTCGACAGCCCCGACGCCGGCTCCTATGTCCTGGCCGGCGAGGACGTCTCGAAGCTCTCGAAGGACCGCCTGGCAGCCATCCGCAACCGCCGCATCGGCTTCGTCTTCCAGACCTTCAACCTCCTGTCGCGCGCGAGCGCCCTGGAAAACGTCGAGATGCCCCTCCTCTACGCGGGCGAGCGGCAGGCCCGCGGCCGCGCTCGCGAGGCGCTCCGGGGAGTCGGCCTCGAAGACCGCATGCGCCACGAGCCGAGCCAGCTCTCCGGCGGCCAACGCCAGCGCGTGGCCATCGCCCGCGCCATTGTCACCGACCCAGCCATCGTGCTGGCCGACGAGCCGACCGGCAACCTCGACACGCGGACGGGCGACGAAATCCTCGCCATCTTCGAGGCCCTCAACGCCCAGGGGCGCACCATCATCATCGTCACCCACGAGCACGACGTCGCGCGCCACTGCCGCCGCCAGATCGCCATGCGCGACGGTCGGATTGTGGACGGAGCATAGGAGCAGCCCCGGTGCTGTTCTGGACGATACTGAAGACCGCGCTCAAGGCCCTCCTGGCTCATAAGCTGCGTTCGGCTCTTGCCATGCTGGGCATCATCATCGGCGTTGGCGCCTTCATCGTCATGCTGGCTATGGGCGCCGGCGCGCGCCAAAGCATCCTGGCACGCGTCACCGCGATGGGCACGGACCTCTTGATCGTGCGGCCCGGCCAGAGCGCCTTCGGCGGCGCGATGACCGGCACCCAGATCAACCTCACACTCGACGACGCACGCGCCCTCCTTGCCGTCGAAGGCGTCCGCCTCGTCGCACCAGTCGCCCGGGGCAGGGCACAGCTCAAGTACTACAACAAGAACACCAGCTCGACCGTCTACGGCACTTCGACCACGTACTTCCCCATGCGCGGCTACGAAATCCAACGCGGCAGGACGTTCACCGAGACCGAGGTCGAGCGCCAGGCCCGCGTGGCCATCCTGGGGCCAGACACGGTTCTGGCCCTCTTCGGCGACGCCGACCCCCTGGGCGAGACGGTGAAGATCAAGGGGATCAACTTCCGCGTCATCGGCGTCACCAAGGCCAAGGGCGACCAGGGCTTCTTCAATCCCGACGACCAGGCCACTATCCCCTACACCACCGCCATGAAGCAACTCCTCGGTCGCACGCGGTCCAACCTCGACGAGGTGGACATGCAGGCGGAAGAGGGCTACGACGTGAACCGGGTGATCGAGGACGCCACGGCGCTCCTCCGCAGGCGCCACCGCATCCCCGCCGGGATGCCCGAGGACTTCAACATCCGCAGCCAGGCCGAAATGATCGAGAGCTTCGTCGCCATAAGCAGGACCCTCACCCTCCTCCTGGGCGGCATCGCCTTTGTCTCGCTCATCGTCGGCGGCATCGGCATCATGAACATCATGCTCGTCAGCGTGTCCGAGCGCACCCGCGAGATCGGCATCCGCAAGGCCATCGGGGCCAGGGACCGCGACGTACTGAAGCAGTTCCTCATCGAGGCCATCGCCATGAGCGGCGTGGGCGGCCTGCTCGGGGCGGCCCTGGGCATCGGCTTCGCCAAGTTCATGGGCGCCTTCACCGACTTCAACACCATCATCGAAACCTTCAGCGTCGTCCTCGCCCTGTCCTTCGCCGGCGCCGTCGGCATCTTCTTCGGCTTCTACCCCGCCTGGAGAGCGTCCAGGCTCAACCCCATCGAGGCCCTTCGCTATGAGTAGGCCGGGTTCGCGGCTCCGCCGCCTCCTCCTCGCGCTGTCCGCCGCGGCTGCCTGCGCCCTGCTGGCCGGCTGCCCGCCCTGGTCCACACGCCTCCGTTCGGCAGACTCGGCCACCCTCGACCTCCCTCTCCCCGACGCCCGCCTCGGCGCCGCGCCCTCCCCCGCCAAGCCCCCGGCCCCCACGCCCACCCCACCACCGGGCGCGCGCCTCGAACTCAACGTGGCCCAGGCCATCCTCATGGCGCTCGAGAACAACCAGGCCCTCAAGGTCGAGCGCCTCAACCCCGACATCACGCGCACCGCCGAGGGGGAGCAGCGCGCCGCCTTCGACCCCGTCCTGGGCGCCGAGGCATCCACCAGCGTCACGCGCTCCCGCTCGCGCCGCGGCGACGGACGCCTCCACAACGCCACCGCCGAGCGCACACTCCTCGGCGCCTGGATCAGCCAATTCCTCCCCACCGGCACCACCGTGGAACTCGACGCCAGCTACTCCCTCACCGGCGCCGGCACCTGGTACAACGACCGGTTCGAGACCTCCCGCGTCGGCGTCAGCGTCACCCAGGCCCTCCTCCGCGGCTGCGGGGTGGCCGTGAACCTCGCCTCGCTCCGCCAGGCCCGGCTCGACACCCTGGCCTCCTTCTACGAGCTCCGCGGCTTCGCCGAGACCCTCGTCGCCGACGTGGAGCAGGCCTACTGGGACTGCGCCCTCGCCGAGCGCCAGATCGAAATCTACGCCGCATCCGTCAAGGTCGCCGAGGACCAGCTCAGCGAGACCATCGAGCGCATCGGCATCGGCAAGCTCGCCGAGTCCGAGCGCGCGGCTGCCGAGGCCGAGGTCGCCTCGCGCCGCGAGGCCCTGATCAACGCCCGCAGCGCCCTCGCCACGGCGCGCCTACGCCTCCTCCGCCTCCTCAACCCCCCAGGCGCTGGCCTGTGGGCACGCGACATCGCCCTCCTCGTCCAGCCTGCCGTGCCCGACCTGAAGCTCGACGACATCGAGGCCCACGTCCGCCTGGCCCTCCGCCTGCGCCCCGACATCAACGAGGCCAAGCTCCGCGTGTGGCGCGGCGACCTCGAGCTGGTGAAGACCCGCAACGGCCTCCTCCCCAAGCTCGACCTCTTCGCCACCCTGGGCAAGAGCGGCTACTCCAAGTCCCTCGGCCACTCCCCCTTCCAGCTCGGCAACACGGGCTACGACCTCCTGGTGGGCCTCAGCTACGAATTCCCCCTCGGCAACCGCGCCGCCGAGGCACGCCACGAGCGCGCCACCCTCACCCGCCAGCAGTTGGCCGAAGCCCTCACGAACCTCGACCAACTGGCCCAGCTCGACGTCCGCACCGCCTACATCGAGGTCCAGCGCGCCCGCGAACAGGTCACGGCCACCGCCGCCACCCGCAAGGCCCGCGAGGTCGCCGCCGCCACGGAGTCCGCCCGCCTCCGCGAAGGCAAGTCCACACCCTTCCTCGTCGCCCTCGCCCAGCGCGACCTCCTGGCCAGCCAGATCGCCGAGGTCGAGGCTGTCGTCAACCTCCTCAAGGGCCTGGTGGACCTCCACCGCGTCGAGGGCTCCGTCCTTGAGCGCCGCGGCATCGCCGCCCCAGGCCGCGAGCCGGTGGACCTCCCCGCCCTCCCCTCCCCCACGCCACCTCCCCCCAAGTGACACCATCGTATGGAGGATACGTCCAATGTGGCGCAGCATCGGCGCACTGCTGGCGCTGCTGCTTGCCCTTCGAGCGAGCAGTGCGGCAGCAGAGGACGAACAGAAGCTCGATGTGCGGATCCGGTTCGACCAGCCGAACGCCAACGTCGAGTACGTGGGCTGGCAGGGCCTGCGCGGGCCGGACTGGCGTGAGCCAGGCGATAGCTCGGAGCTGCGGCTGGCCCTGGCCGCCGGGGAGTACCATCTCGTCGTCACGCTCTACGACACCCGCGACCCAAAGAAGCATTGCAAGCTGGCTGTCGCCCTCAATGGCCGCCCGGTGGGCACCTTCGAGCGGGGCCAACACGAGGGGTGGTTCGCCTGGCACATCATCCTCCCGAAGGATGCCTTCGCGCCCGGCGGAAAGCAGTCGCTGCGCTTCGTCCGCACAGGAGAGCCGATCGCCGTGCAAGAGGTCCGGCTCTGCAACTACTGGCCGCCCGCTGAACTCCCCCCGCCACTGCCGAGGTTCCACCGAACCGGGTGGAACGTCCATGCGAGCCACTTCATGCACCCCCCTGCCTTCACAGCCAACGAGTTAAAGGAGGCAGTCTCCTACGCTTTCACCATCCGGTGGAGCGGGCCAGACCAGAAGCCGGCCACCCGCGGAATGAGATCAGAGAAGCCAAGCTTCGACCTGACAGGCATCTGGCGAGAGCTGCCCGCCGCCACGCGGTACAACGTCGCCATCGAGGCCGTGGACGCGCAGGGAAAGGTCGTGGACCGGCTGAGCTTCGGCTTCCTGAAGGTCGCCGACTTCGACCCGCGCGGCAACTACCCGAAGGCGAAGCACGACTACGCGGAGTCGGGCCGCCGCGACGCTGAGTACCTGCTGCGCAGGCTGGAAGCGTGGAAGCGTGGGCCGAGCGGGGACCTCGGCGCATTCCCGGCGCTGTTCGGCTCCGCCTACATCCGCCTCCTCACCACCTATGCCCAGTTGGCACCCGAGAGCGCGATGGCCAAGGACGCTGTCGTGGTTGCCGGCAACATCGGCCAGCACATGCTCCGGACGAGCACGCCGAGAGATTGGGCATACCCCAGCATGCCGCGGTCGCACGCGGGAGAGGTGCTCCAGGTCTGCCGGACAGGAATGGTCGGGCTGGCCTATCTCGACCTGCTGGCTGCCACGGGCGACAAGGCGTTCCTCAACGCGGCCTCCGCCATCGCCGATTCGCTCAAGGCCACGCAACGCCCCGAAGGCCGATGGCCATTCCGCGTCAACGCCAGAACCGGCGCCATCGTCGAGGACTACACCTCGGACCAGGCCGAAGCCATCCTGCTCCTCGATGCCCTGCTCGCGGGCCACGGCCGCAGCGACCTGGCCGAGACCCGTAACAAGGCGGTCCGCTGGATGCTCGAAAACCCCGTCAAGTCCAGGCACTGGCAGCAGCAGTGGGACGACGTCGGCCTCCTCCCGCCCTACCGCAACCTCGAGTTCTACGACGCCGCGCTCTTCGCCCTTTACCTCCTCAGGCACGCGACGCCGGAGAACGGCTACCGGGCAATCGCTCTCGACCTGTGCCGATACATCGAAGACCAATTCGTGCTCTGGGAGAACTCGGCGTTCCCAGCGGCCCTCGTCCCGACCGTCCTCGAACAATACGTCTGCTACCAGCCGATTGACTGGCACGTCGCCCACTACATCCGCGTCTGCCAGGCGGTCCACGAGGCCACAGGCGAGGCGATGTGGCTCCAGAAGGCACAGGTAATGGCCGACAACCTCACCGTCGTCCAGCACCCCGATGGCTACTACCCCACCTGGATGCGCCGCGCCAAGGCGACAGCTCCGACCGCCCCGCCCGCGGTGGACTACAGCGACCTCTGGCTGAACTGCACCTCCTACACGGGCGAGATCCTCCTGAAGCTCGCAGCCCACCTCTCCAAGCCCCTGAAACAATAGCGGCCAGGAGGCACCAAGAAGGTACGGGCGAAAAAGACACCCGCTGTCTTTTTCTTCCCCTCTGTCGCCGTCCATGACGTAAGTACTGGCGGTATCGCCTCTTACGCTGGTCCATCCTGGCGCAACCAAGAAAAAGACAGCGGGTGTCTTTTTACACAGCGGGCGAGGGAGAGGCGCGGCTGGAGGCGGGGGAGCCCATCCCCGGGTGGCAAGTGAAAGAAAGTGCAAAGTGAGACTTACGTATGGGCAACTTGCGCCCCCTCTTGGGGGGCGCAAGTTGCCCGGGAGGGACCAGGGGGAGGCCGGGGCCTTCACCACCGGCGCGGCCTCAGCGGATCGGTGGCGGGGTAGGAAGCGTGGGCGGCGCGGGGGTCTCTCGGAGGTTGGGCGGGAGGACAGGGGCAGGGGGGACGATGGTGTCGGAGCCGGGGAGGGCCTTCTTCAGGTCGTCGAGTGAGCGACCGATGATGGCCTTGAGCTCGGCGAGTGCGGTCTCGAGGGTCTTCGACATGGTGTCCACGAGCTGGGTCTGCTGGTTGAGGACACCGACGTAGGCGGCCTTGACCTGGGCGATGTGGGCGTTCTGGAGGTCGAGCTGCTTGGCGATGATTTCGCGGAGCTCGACGACCTTTTTTTCGATTTCGCGGGCGTAGCCGCGGGCGGCGGCGACGTCGGATTCGAGAGCGGCGGGGAGCTTGCTGGCCTGGTCGAGGCGGATTTCCTGGCTCTTGGCGAGGTTCTCGAGCATCCTGGTGTTGGCCTCGATGGCGCGGATGCGCTCCTGCTGCTGAAGGACCTGGGACTTGAGGTCGTTGAGGGCCGCGGTGGTGGCGCAGCCGCTCACGAGGGCCGCGAGGGCGACAGGTGCGAGCTTGAGCGAACGCATGGTGGCGCCTTTCTCCTGGGGACAAGGGTTCAGGGCTTGGCTGGCGCAGGGGTGCGCAGCAGCCGGGCGACAATGTCCTTCCACTTCCAGGCGAATTGGGCGTAGAAGGACTGGGGGCTTCTCCTCAGGTAGTCGTCGAGGAGGACGGCCTTGGCCGAGGGGTTACGGGCAAGGTAGATGGCCCGCCAGGTGGCGTCCCAGGCGTCGGCCTCGGCGCTGCGGGTCTTGAGGGTGTCGTGCCAGGCGGCGATGGTGAGGGGCCAGGCCTGGCGGAAGCGGGCGAGGGCGTCGCTTTCGAGGCATTGGCGGAGCGCTCGCCACTTGTTTTCGATGCCTGCGGTGGGGGCCGCCTGCGCCTCGGCGACGAGGGTGTGGACGCGCTTCTCGGTCTCCTCGCAGTCGGCTAGTGCCATCTTGAAGAGGACAGAAGCCTCGTCGAGCTGGCCCTGCTCGACGAGGGGGAGGAGCTTGGCCTGGCGGCTCAGGAACGCGGCCGTCCAGCGCAGCTCCAGGCCGTCGAGGAGGGCCACGTAGTCGCCCTGGCGCTCGGCGGCGGCGATGAGGGAGGGGGCGGATTCACGGGCTCTGACGAGAGCCTTCTCGCGGAGAGCGGCGTCGTCGCCGCGGGCGAGGCGGCCGAGGAGGCAGAGGGCGCCGGCGCCCATGTCGTCCAGGCGCTTCCAGTCCTCGTCGGTCTCGGGCCATCGGAGGCGGCGGAGTCCTGCTACGATGGCCTCGCGGACCGAGGCGTCGCGTTCGAGGCGACCGAGCTGTGCGAGGCGGGCGACGGCATAGGCCCTGGCGTCGGCGCTGGCGCCGGCCACCTGGGCGAGGGCGGTGACGGCTCGACCGCGCACCTCCACGTCCTTGTCCTCGACCAGGGCGTGGAGGGGGCGTGTGGCCATTTCGCCCGTGCCAACGAGGTCGGCCCAGTGGCGGTCGCCGCGCGGCCATCCGAGGGTGCGGAGGGCCTTTGTGGCGGCTTCGACGGCGGCCAGCTCCCTGTCGCCGAGGGCGGCGCGAAGGAGGATCGGCTCGATCTCCTCGTGGGTGCCCTGGTTGCGCTCCGCCATGTCGGCGAGGATGCGGAGGGCGGCGAGGCGGGTCCGGGGCTCGGGGCTGCGGAGGAGTGCGTCGGCGAGTGGGATGCCTGGGCTGCCGAGTGCGGCGATCTTGCGGCGCTCGGTGTCACTGAGGGGCTCCCAGCGGAGGCGGGCGAGGCCGGCGACGGCGGCCTCGCGGACGCGCGCGTCGGCGTGGGTGGTCGCGACGCCGAGGAGCCGAGCGATGGTGCGGCCGCGGAGCGTCGGATCGTCGGCCGCGAGGGCGACGAGCGCAGTGAGGGCCTTCCCCGCCCAGGCGGGGTCGTCGCTCTGGGTGAAGCGCTCGATCAGGTCAGCCGCCTGCCTGCGTGCGGAGGGGAGCGCGGCGCGTCGGACGACGCGCGGCAAGAGGTCAAGGGCGGCGCCGCGGGCGCGCTCGTCGGCGCGGACCATCACGAGCACGAGGTCGCTGAGGCGCTCGACCAGGGCCTCGTCGGCGGTCTCAAACATCTCGCCGACGAGGGGCCAGGGCGGGTCGTCGCCGCGCATGGCCTGGACGAACTCCCTGTCGTCGGCGGGCCACTTGAGTGCGACGAGAGCGACGGCGGCAATCTTGCGCACGCCGGGGTCGGCGTCGGCACGGCCGACGCGGACAAGCCGCTCGACGGTGTCGGCGCGGCCTTTGGGGTCGGCCTTGACCAGGAGCATGAGACAGGCGAGGGCGCGGGTGCGGATGTCGGGCGCGGCGTCGCCGAGCAAGCCGTCGAGGAGTGGGATGGCGGCCTTGCCTGCGGCGGCGACGGGGCGGCGCTCGTCCTCCGTGGCTGGGCCTTTGAGGCGCAGGAAGCCGTCCTGGGCCGCCTGGCGGACCGCGTCCTCGCGCTGGCCGTCGGTGGCGAGCTGCACGAGGCGGGCGAGCGCAGGGGGCCGGGCCTCGTCGTGGGCCCAGGCGATTGCGCCGAGGGCGTGGACGGCGCCGAGCTTGACCTCGATGCTGGCATCGCTCAGGAGGCGGTCGAGGAGCGGCACGGCCCGCGGCCCCAGGCCGGTCACTTGCGCCCAGTCCTCGCCTTTGCTGGGCCGCCAGTCCGGGCTGGCCAAGTCCTTGGGGAGTGCGGGCTCCGCCTGCTTCGGTTCGGGCGGCGGAGGCGGCTCCTCCTTCGGCGGGACGACGACCTCCTTGGGAGGCGGCTCTGGTTCCTTGGGCGGCCCGGCAGGGAGGGTGATGAGCTTGGCCAGCCGTGCCTTCGCGTCGGAGGCGGTCTCGGGCTTCTCGGCCAACTCCTTCAATGCCTTGGCGACGGCGGGTGAGGCGGCAGCGGAGCGGGCCGCGATGAGCTGGTCAATGAGGGGCCAGGGCGGCGGGGAGGCGAGGAGGACGGTCCCGGCCTCGTCGTCGGACGCCGGCCATCGGATGGTGAGGAGGGCCTTAGCGGCGGCCTCGACGATGGTGGGGGGCCGTCCTTCGACGCCGGCCTGCGCTAGCCGTTCGAGCACGGCGGCGCGGGCCTCCGGCGCCGCCAGCACGATCTCGACGAGGGCGACCACGGTCCGCGTCTGGACCGCCTCCTCGGGCGCAGCCAGGAGGGCATCCACCAAGGGGAAGGACAGCGAGCGGATAGCGACGAGGCGCTGCCAGTCCTCGGGGGATTTCGGCTGCCACCGCAGGCTCACAAGGCCGTTCACGGCGCTGCGGCGGACGGTTTCGTCCTGGTGCGTGGCGGCGAGGCTGAGCAAGTGGTCAATTGGCCCTGCCGCCCAGGCGAAGGGCAAGCCGGCAACGGCCAGAGCGGCCAGGAGCATAGAGCAGGTTCGTCGGGGCATGGCTCACCTCGCTCGTCACCGCGCGGCCATCCTGACACCCTTATTCTACCCTTGGACGCGCGCGGAGGCAACCGGCAGGGCTCATTTCGC
Organism: Planctomycetota bacterium; assembly: GCA_016872855.1. GTDB lineage: Bacteria > Planctomycetota > PUPC01 > DSUN01 > DSUN01 > DSUN01. The sequence continues at coordinate 197 of VGYV01000256.1, read as the reverse complement.
GGCGGCAGGGGTCACATCTTCAATTCGCACGTGGCGGCAACGTGCCAATTGAAGATGTGACCCCGCCGGGGTAGCCGGCGCGGCGGAGGATGCGCTTGAGGCGGTCGGCGGGGGTCTCGATGGGGGCGGTGAAGGCGAGCCGGAAGCCGACGTCGGTGAAGCTGTCCTTGCCCTCGCGCCCCTTCACCAGGCCGAGG
>VGYV01000255.1 GCA_016872855.1 Planctomycetota bacterium | reverse complement strand
AGCGACGGGGCGTTCGACGGCATCACGAGCGCGTTCGCGCTGCGGAGCTTCGCCGACCGCGGCCGGGCCTTCCGCGAAATGCGGCGGGTGCTGGCGCCTGGCGGACGGGCCATGCACTTGGAGCTTACCGTGCCGGTCAACCCGCTCCTGCGCGCGGGCTACTGGCTCCACACACGGGGGCTGGGGATGGCTCTCGCCCGGCTGGTGTGCGGCACGGTGGGGCCGTATCGCTTTCTGCTGAGGTCGGTGGACAGGTTCCCGCCTGCCGAAGGCATCCTGGGGGAGCTGGCGGCGGCCGGCTTCGCCGAGGCCCGCTTCCGCCGCCTCAGCGGCGGCGTGGCCACGCTCTACGCCTGCCACGCGCCGTGATGGGATCTCACGGGCGTGTTGCCCAGGCCCCGTTCGGGGGGATCAACCACGTTCGGAGTCCCGCCTTTAGGCGGATTAAGGCAAGGGAGGACCGCCTGAAGGCGGGACTCCCAACGAGTTCACGGTCTGGACGACACGCTCTCACTTCGACGCTGGAGGCACTGCTGGGATGCCGTGCATCTCCCAGTCGCTCTTGCCTTCGAGGACGAGAAGCCACTGGGCGGCGGCGCTCAGGAGGTGGGCGTAGCCGCCAGTGTCGGAATACTTGTCCCAGTCATACGTCGAGCCGATGCTCGTGGGGATGTAGCCCTTCTCGTTGAACACCGCCTCCCACGTCCTCAGCCCGCAGCCCAGCTCGCGCTCAAGCCAGGCCTTCACCTCGGCCTCCGAGTTGGCCAGGTATGGCCGCAAGTCCTTCCGCGTCGCGTGCTTGAGCCGCTCGTCCCAGATGCCGGGGTAGGCTTTGAGGGCCTGGAGCGCCCAGCCGCAGACGATCATGTTCTGTGGGCCGAAGCGGGAGCCGAGGGGCTTGACGCTCTTGTGCGGCCCCTTGCGCTCGGAACGGTAGTCCGTCGGCTTGCCGTCCACCATGCGATAGGGGAAGAGGTCGAAGACGTTGATGCCGGGGGGCACCTCCCAGTCGTCACAGTAGAGGCGGAAGAGGATGGGGTGGGTGTAGGCGTCGTAGATGGTCTTGAAAGCGAGCGGCTTCGGCAGCTCGACCGCTCGCCGGCTCGCGGTGCCCGCCGCGCGGGCGATGCCGTGGTAGTAGGTGTATTGCTGGTCGTCCGCGAAGCCGGGGAAGCTGTATTGCTTGCCCGTCTCGAAGTCGTAGAGGGCGCGGGTGTAGTGGTTATTGGGGTTCCAGAGCGCCTTGTTGTCGGGGTCGGGCACGCGCTTCATCAGCTCGGGGTCGTTGAGCGCCAATGCGGCGGGAGCGACGCACATGGGGATTGGCCCGTGGTGGCGCATCCGGCACTCGTGGAGATTCTTGGCGGCCTTGGCGATCTTGGCGGTTAGTTCCTTATCTTCCTCCGCCTTCGAGTCTTTGAACAGCAGCCACGCGAGCTGGAGCATCACCCCCAGGTCCTGCGCCATGTGATTGGATGAGCCGAGCGAATAGCCGTCGAGCAGGTGGTTGGGGTTCGGCTTGCCCGCCAGGTTATCCACGCACTGATAGACGCCCAAGGGCTTCTTGCTCTGGCGACGCTCGTAGCTCACCGAGCCGCCGGTGTCCCAGAAGTACGGCACGAAGCCCTTCTCGCCCTCCTGGAAGAGCCATTCCTTGCCCCACTTGTGGGCGTCGGGGCGGGCGTCGTTGCGCTTCGCACTGAACAGCTCGTCGCTGTGGTTGAGCATCTTGAGGTAGAAGGGCAGAATCCACTGCGTCAGGAACTCCTTGTAGAAGGCGTCGCCCGTCGTGCGATAGGCATTGACCAGCGCGGCGGCGAACCAGGCGCCGTCGTGCATGGTGTCGAGGGCCTCCCCCTGCACAAACTGGTCGAACTCCCCCTTCCGCGTGGTGTCCATGTACTCATAGACCATCCCGCGTTGGAGCGAGTTGGGCGCCTTCTTCAGATGGTTATCGAAGACGAACTGCGCGAGGCGTTTCATGAACGCCTTCGTCTCCTCAGCGCCCATCGGCCCTTTCTTCCAGGCCGTCTCCCACCCCGGCCCCTCCGCGGCCACAACGCTCACCTGGAGCAACGCGACAGCAACCGCGACAAGGGACGTTCGCATGGGAGTCTCCTGCACAGCACACTGACATTACCCTTAGCGCGGCAGAAAGTCAACCTTGACAAGCCCCGTCCGGCCGTACATGATAGGGCGGTCGCGAATCATGCATGCCGTCTGGCCGCTTGGTACAGCTCCCCACAAACAAGGGGACAACCTTCTGATGGCTTGTCGTTTTCCTCCCGAAGGGAGGGCAGAGCTTAGCCGGCGGCTTCAGCCGCCGGATCGCGATGGCGGAATCATGGCAAGTCCCGAAGGGACGACAGAGAGGCCACGGCTCCTGGCAGGCACACGTTCTACCGTCCCTTCGGGACTGGGCGGTGGTGTGCCCCCGGTTCCGGCGGCTGAAGCCGCCGGCTAAATCCTATTGTCCCTTCGGGACAACTGGGTCGAAGAGGCTTCCGGCTCCGGGGCAGTGAACCAGCCACCTGAGGCCGTAGCGATGTGCCTATCACGCCGCTGGAATCACAGTTTGGAGGAGCCAGCATGTGGCTGCCCAGAGACGAGCGACGGCTGATCCTATCCTACTACATCTACATAGGGGAGGTGGAGGGGGAGGTGTGCATCAATCCGACCCGCTGGGCTAGCGTTCTACGCGCCTGGGGGGTGAAGCGCGCAGTACAGAAACTTGCCGGTGTTGACACCACAGGCCAAGGTCAGGCTATAGCGAACAAGAGGAAGCTGATAGCTGCCGTGAAGGAACTAAACGATGCCGTCGCGCGTGTGCGGAAAGCCAACAGGGCACTGAAGCAACGAGGTTTGATAGATGTCACCCAGGCCCCTTTGAGCACAGAGCCCGATAGGGTGTGCATAAGGTTAACCCTCGAAGGGTACGACATGGGGCGCAGGTGCTCCACCTTCATGGCGAGAAGCGGGCTCTGGTTTGAGGAGTACAGGAATCACTGGGTATGGCTCGTCCTCAGCTTCCTCGGCGGCATGATTGCATCAGTCGCTTGGTCGTGGCTATCAGGGAAGATCGGCCTCAAACCGTAGGTCAGGCGAGCGGTCTGCCTGTCGCACTGCTCTACAGCGTTCATTGGCCCCCTTTTCCAGGCGGAGGCCCAGGCGGGCTGCTTTGGCCCGCGGGAGGGTGCATCTTCTTGCCGTCGGTGGGACGGGCGGGCTACCGGACAGTAGGATCTGGGCGGGTGGCATGCCAGGCGGTGGGCCGAGCCTATCTGTATCACCCGTGAGGATGATACAGACATGAGGGGGCCTGGGGCAGCGCCCGCGTGCATGCATGCACGCCCTACCGGTGGCCGGGTTGGGTGTTCACAACTGGGCTTCGAGGCGGCGGCGGCTGTCGGGATCGAGGGCGGCGAGGCTTGGGACGTCGTAGCGGTTGCCCTCGACGTCCAGGAGCGTCAGGCGGTCGGGAAGCGGCTCCTTGACTTGCTCGCGGAGGTTCTTGGTGAGGAGCTTTTTGCGGCCGCGGTCCGTCTGAACGGTCCACTGGACCACCTCGTCGCGGACCCGGCAGGCGAGGATGCGCTGGATTTGGGGGACGAGGTAGCGGCCGCGCAGCTCCTCGCGGGCGAGGCGGCGGGGCTCGGGGGGAAGCTGGGCCAGGTCGCGCACGATGCCGCTCTCCTTGCCGTCCTTGGCGATGAGGGCGATCCAGCGCTCCGGCTCGCTGAGGGGGAAGAGGCGGACGAGGGTGGCGTCGGCCCATTCGGTATCCGGGGTTGTGGGCGGCGTGTCCCGCGTGTCGCGGGATGGGGACATCCCGCCCACAACGTCGCGGGACGGGGACGTCCCGCCCACAATTGCTCCCGGCGCGCTTCTGTACTGGAGTCGCGCGCCCTCGCGGCGGAACTGGACGGCGGCGGGGTCGAGCATGCGCATCTCGCTCGACGTGGCGTCGGGCATGGGCAGGCTGGGGCCGGAGTCGGCGGCCTTCACCGCGCCGCCGTGATCGTGGAAGTGCATGGGGCGTGGCTCCTGGGATGGGGCGGTGGCAGCAGCGCACTCGACTGATTCGATTCACTCGATTGATTCGATTGATTCGACGGATCGGACGGATCCGCCGGATCAGCCAAGCGCACCCTCACCGCTCGACCTCGCGGACCTTTGAGATCTCCTGATAGGTCTTGACGAGGCGGCTGAACTCGCCGCCCTCCTTGGCCAGCAATTCGTCGTGGGTGCCGCTTTCGACGACCTCGCCGTTCTTGAGCACCAGCAGGCGGTCGGCGTTCCGGAGGGTCGCGAGGCGGTGGGCGATGGCGAAGGTGGTGCGGCCCTTCACCAGGCGGCCAATGGCCTCCTGAACCTGTTTCTCGGTCTGGACGTCGAGCTGGCTCGTGGCCTCGTCGAGGACCAGGATGCGGGGGTCGTGGAGGACGGCGCGTGCGATGGCGAGCCGCTGCTTCTCGCCCGCCGAGAGGCCGCCGCCCTTCTCGCCGAGATAGGTCTCGTAGCCGTCGGGCTTGCGCAGGATGAAGTCGTGGGCGTTGGCCACTTTGGCCGCGCGGACAACCTCCTCCTTCGTGGCGTCGGGCTTGGCGTAGGCGATGTTCTCGTAGATCGTGCCTCCGAAGAGAAAGGTCTCCTGGGGCACGAGGCCGAGCTGGTGGCGGAGGTCCTCCACCCGCAGGCGGGCGATGGGCGTCCCGTCTATCAGAATCTCCCCCTCATCGGCCAGGTAGAAGCGGCACAGGAGGTTGATCGTCGTCGTCTTGCCCGCGCCGCTCTGGCCCACGAGGCCGATCATCTCGCCCGGCTTGGCCTCGAACGAGACGTTCTTGAGGACGGGACGGTGCGGCTCGTAGCCGAAGGTGACGCCTTTGTACTCGACGCGGCCCTCGATGCGAGGCATCGGGATCGCGCTCTCGGGGTCCTGGACCTCGGGGCGGGCGTCGAGGACCTCGAAGACGCGCTCCGAGGCGGTGAGGGAGCGGGAGCACCAGTTGAGGAGCTGGGACATCCAGCGGAGCGGCTGGTAGAACATGGCGGCGAGGGAGACGAAGACGACCAGCCCCCCCACGGTCATCGTGCCGCCCAACACGTCCCGCGCCCCCAGATACCAGACGAGGAGCGTGCCGAGGGCAATGAGCAGGCCGATGCCGGAGAAGAGCGTGGCCCAGATGCGCTCGACGAACACGCCCGTCACGGCCAACTCGTCGCTGCGGGTGTGGAAGCGGCTCACCTCGCGCTTCTCCTGCGAGAATGCCTTCACCACCCGAAGCCCGTTCAGCGTCTCGCTCAGCAGCGCGTTGAGCCGCCCCCAGCGGTGGAACATCCTGTGGATGTGGTGGTGGATGCGCCGCCAGAAGATGCCCGACAGCAGCATCACGGCCGGCGCCGGCACCAGGATGAAGAGGGCCAGCTTCCAGTTCATCGCGAACAGCACGACGCCGATGCCGACGATCTGGAGGACGTTGATCGCCAGGTCCTGCGAGCCCCAGACGAGGAACGCCTGGAGCTGCCCGGTGTCCTGGTTCACGCGCGAGATGATGGTGCCCATCTCGGCCTTGTCGTAGAAGCTGAGCGAGAGGTATTGGAGGTGGCGGTAGAGCTGGCAGCGGATGTCGTGGGTGATGCGGTTGCCCACCCAGGCCGAGAGCCAGGCCTGAGCCACGCCCGCCGCCGAGCTGAGCAGGTAGGCCCCCAGCCCCACCAGCACGATGAGGACAAGGAACCGCCCGCGCTCGGGGAGCGAGAGCGTGGACTTCTCGGACAGCACGCTGTCAATCACGGGCTTCTGGAGGTAGGGGATGACGAGGCCGAGCGCGGTGACGAGCGTGGCGAGGCCGGCCAGCGTGGCCGCGTGAGGCAGATAGGGCCGCAGGTAGGCCAGGAGCCGGCGGAGCGAGCGCGCGGCCGAGGCGCACACGGGGCAGACCTTTGTGCCCTTGTCGAGCGGCAGGCCGCAGGTGGGGCAGCGCTGGGCGTCGTCGGGCGGCAGCTCCGCCTTCTCCCCCTTCAGCCACTTCTCGAGCACCTTGGCCGCCGTGGCGAAGCGTGGGAAGCGGGCGGCCGTGAAGCGGATGAGTTCGATGCGCGCGCCGTCGTGCGAGGCCTCCAGCGCGCCGCCGCCGAAGAAGCTCTCCGCCTTTGGCTCCTTCAGGTCGGCCAGCGGCATCTCGAGCCGCACCGCGGGCGCGGCGCCGTCCAGGGCGACGACGCGCAACTTGTCCGCGGTTACCACGAGCAGTTCCTTGCCGAACGAGCCGTCGGGCAGCAGATCGGCCTCGACCGACAGCCGCACCTGCCCCTCGATGCCCAACTCCTTCGGCACAGGGTCATTCCACACGGGCGGTCCTCTCGTACGGGCGCACGGCCCTCAGGCCGGGCACGTGTGAGTAGTGCCTGAGGTTGAACGTATGGAGAGGGACGCCCAGGCCCTTAGCTGACTCGGCGATCAGCGCGTCGAAGGGCCCGAGGCCGTGCGAGAGCTTGAGCCGAGAGAACAGCACCAGCGCACGGTCGCAGTCGTCAGCCGTCGGCCAGTACACGTCGTAGGGCATCAGCGCCCGTTGCACTCGGGCCATCGCTTCCTTGTTTGGCTCGCCGTCGAGCAGCTCCATGGCAACGTAGCCAGGGAGAGCTATCTCCTCATCGCCCAGAGACCAGAGCCATGCGATGGCCGGGGGGAACTGCCGAAGAATGTCAATCATCACGTCGGTATCGAGGAGAACCACGGAGATTCAGCCTCCCCGACGGCGTTGGGCGCGTTCGCGAAGCTCTCGGGCGAAGGTCTGGCTGTCCGGGATGTCCTGGCGGTCCTTCCATATCCCCACGAGGCCGGAATTGAGGAGTTCGCGCGCGGTCAGACGTCGCCTCGCCTTAGTCGTCGTTGCCATGGCCGCGCCGCGCCGCTTTGTCGCTCTCACAGGCTTCTCTGCAACACTCATGAGTCACCTCCTCATGCCACTGCCATCATAGCGCTGTCGGTCTGGCTTTTCAACATCCCTCCGCGACCTCGCGGGCGATGTCGGTCCAGCGCGTGAAGCGCTCGGGGCGGCCCTCGCAGGTGTGGGTGTCCTTGAGGATCATCTCGACGACGCAGCCGCGGGTGGCCTCGCAGGCGTGGCGGATGTAGGCGCGGAGACGGGCCTCGTCGAACTCGCCGACGAGGTGGGAGGGGTGCGGCTTCCAGGAGAAGATGGCCTTGGCCCCCAACTGCTCTGCGCACCTGTCCACGTCGGCGAAGGGGCTGATCGAGATGCGGCGGATGCGGGGGATCGCCAGCACGAGGTCCAGCTTCCGCGTCAGGTCCTCGCAGCAGCCGTAGCCGTTGAGGCCGAAGGGGGTCAGGAGCCGCCGCTCATATTGGAGCGCGAACTCCTCGTGCATCTCGGGGCTGACGAGGGCAAGCTCCTGCGCCTCGGCGCTCGCCCACATGTCGCATGGGCGGACGCGGGACGGGTCGAAGCCGGGGGCGGGCAACTCGTCCGTGTAGCCGTTGCCGCCCGACGAATGGTACGTGCCGTCGTTGTTCAGGCTCAGCAGGTTCAGCGCCTCGTACTGCTGGACCGTGCGGCGATAGCCCTCCTCGAAGAACGCCATCGCGTCGTGCACCAGCTTCGGCTCCGCCGCCATGTCCACCATCGCCTCGTTGAGGCCGCGGAGGCGGGTGTAGAGGGCCATCGGGTGGAACGAGACGTGCGAGATGCCCTTGAGCTTCACGTCGAGAATATCGCCGAACAGCTCCTGGGCCTCGGCGAGGGCGGCTTCGGTCGCCTTCTCGTCGTGGCCGACCTGGGGGAACGTGAGCTTCTTCAGGTCGTCGGGCGAACGGAGGACGGGGTCGAACTTCCACGCCCCGCGCGCCTCGGTGGAGGGGATATTCTTCGGCTCCAGGCCCCAGCCCGTGTGCTTGATCGCCTTGCCCACGACCCATTCGCGCTCGATCACCATATCGTCGTGGAGGTGTTCGTGGTAGTAGAGTCGGCTGCGTAGCTGCCACTCGATTCGCCGTGCCTTCTCGTGCCGGCACTGGAGCGCCTTGTCGGGCAACAGCTCGCCCCACGAGCCTTCGGGGAAGACCAGGATCATCGGCCTCACCCGCCGCAGCGCGTTATGCCTCTTCCACATCGCCCGCCGCTCGGCCATGATGGGCAGGCTGGCCACGTCGGCGACCTGCTTCGCGAGGCCGCGCAGGATTCCTCTGTCTGCGACACTGACAGGCATGGGAGCCAGCTCCTCACCGGCCGCTTCTCGCCTCCCTCGCGCACCACGTGGTGGGATTGTAGCGTGCCGAGTCGCGTCCGGCAAGCGCACGACACGGAGCACGCGGGGGTCAGGGGCCGGGGAGAGCCGCCGGCGCATGCCACAGGGAGCGCCAGTAGGCCTGGTCGGTAGCGTAGGGGTCAACCGGGGTGTCGTGGGCAAGGGCGGTGGGGAGGATGCCGTAGCGCTGCATGTAGGCGACGTACTCGGCCCTGGGACGAAAGCCGGGCATGTCGAAGCGCTTGATCTCGTCGAGCTTGCGCTTGGCTTCGCTGATGGCGAGTAGCACCTTCTGGTAATCGGCGTCGGCCTTGTCGGCGAAGATGGCCTTGCCGCAGGCCTCCAGGCCGCCAGCGGCCTTGGCCAGCGGAGCGAGCAGGAGGAGCGATTTCCCGGGGCGGGAGAGGTTGTAGAAGAGGTGACGCGACCACCGGCGACGGATGTCGTTGGGGGTGAGGTCAATCCAGGGCCCGTGCCCCCTGAATGCGCTGCCCCAGGCGCCCGGGCCGACGATGTGCGAGGGGGAGAGTGGGAGTGGCTTCCGCTCGTCGTGGCAGGCGCCGCAGCGGCGCCCGAGGGCATCGGCCGCGGCCTTCATACTCGGCCAATCGGCGTCCGAGCGGTCGAGGCGTATCGAGCGGTCAACTATCTCGAAGCCGCCGACCATGCCCGTGCCGAGCGCGGCGTAGGTCCCCGGATAGGCCGCGCCGCTGTCAATCCACAGGCGGACCATGCGCCGCTCGTGCTCGCTGGGCTTGGCATCGTAGTGCGAGCCGTCGAGGAGCTTGACGAGTCGGCTGGCGGAGCTGCCAATGGAACGGGGCGGGCGGTTGCCGGGGCCGTTGCGGCCGTCCGAGATGAGGCCCCTTGCCGTGAGCGCGTAGTAGCTGATGGAGAAGATGGGGCCGCGGTCGCCGGAGAGCGACACGCCGCCGTCGCGGCGGCCCTCGTCGTGGCAGCGGACGCAGTGCCTGTCGAGGATCGGCTGCACGTCGCGGGGGAAGTCGAGGACATCGGGGATGCCGACAAAAGGCTCGATGTGGCTGGGGGGGCGGCGGAGGGCCATATACCCCTCTCCCTTCCAGGGAGAGGGCAGGGAGAGGGTGGGGCCTTTCGAGGGGCTCGACCCTCCCCCTTCCCCCTCCCTGGCAGGGAGGGGGGTCAGCGAGCCGCCAAGCCGGATGCTTGCGGCTACCTGGGGCGCGGCGGTGCGCTGCTCGTGGCAGCCGATGCAGGCCGTCGTCTCGCCAGGCATCACGGTGAGGAAGCTCTGCATTCGCTTGACCGATAGCTCGCGCTCGTCGAGTGCGACGAAGAAGAGGCTGCGGAGCGCCGGCAACTCAGCGTAGGCCGAGCCGTCGGCCTCCACCGGCACGGTGCCCAGGATGCGTTCGAGGGTGAACGTGCCGCCGTAGCTCATCGGCTCCATGCCGCCCGTGTAGTTGATCGGCTTGGGGAGGGTTTCGAGCACGAGGAGCTTCTTGATCTCGCCGGGCTTCACGCCGGCCATGTTGCGGCCGTGGTGAGCGTCGAGGAGGAGCAGGCGGCCCGTGCCTTCGGCCCAATTCGTGGGTGTTGCGGCGACTGGCTCGCGCGGCCGGGGGACGAGCGGCCGCGGCTCGTGGCAGGTGAGGCCCCGCTGAATGTCGGCGTCGGGCAGCTTGTAGATGCCCTGCGCGCGGCCCTTGCCGTCGAGGAGGAAGAGGTGTGGGCCGCGGGCGGCCAGGAATGCCTCCTCGCTGAATGCCCAGGGGTCGCGCCAGTCGGCCGTCCGGCTGATGCGGCGGGCGCGGGCCATGTCATCTGGCCCGCAGCGGGGGTCAACCACAGTCACCACCCCCGCGTGCTCGATGATCCCGTGGCCGGGGGAGAACGAGGCGACGACCTTGTGCGAGCCGGGGATCGGCTTCGCATCTATCATCGTGATGCCGGGCACCTGGTTCCCGAAGAAGACGGTCTGGCGCGTGCCATCGGGGTTCATCGCCCAGAGGTGATGGAACGACACCTGGTTGCGGTCCACATACTCCCAGCGGGTGTAGACCACCTGGCCGTTGGGCATGACCCAGGGCGTGTTGTCGTGCTCGTTGTTGCTCGAGAGCATGCGGATGTCCGAGCCGTCGGGGCGGCAGCGGTAGAGGATGGCCGTGAGGGTGATGTGGCAGTTCACGCAGCGGTTGCAGCGGGTGGACAGGAACATGATATCGCCGTCGGGCAGCCAGATGGCCTCAACGTCGTCGAATGGCCCATCGGTTAGTTGCCGCAGGCCGGTGCCGTCGGCGTGGATCGTGTAGAGGTGGTAGTGCTCGTCGTCGCCCTTGCGATAGGAGAAGAGGATGGTGCGGCCGTCGTAGTGGACGCAGGGGTCGCGGACGCCGCCCTTCGGGTCGTCGAGGAGGACCGTGGCCTTCCCTGTGGCAAGATTGAGTCGGCAGAGCTTTCCGCCGTGGCCATAGGTGCGCCAGCGTGCCTGGGGGAGCGTGGGGCCGAAGTTGGCGTACCAGTGCGGGTCGTCGCCGATGGCTCGAGCGGCGAAGCCGATTTCCTCGACGCCCGCCATTGGCCCCTTGCGGAGCTCGGCGACCAGGTCTGGCACGTCGGGCGCTGCGAGCTGGAGCGGCTTGCGCTCGGCGCTGAGGGCCACGTAGTCGTAGAGAATCCAGCTCTGCTCGTCGAGGCGGATGGCGATGGCGTTCTCGCCCTTGCGGATGCGGCCGGGGGGGACCTCGAAGACCATCGTCTCCGCGCGGCCATAGTCGGCCGGGTTGAAGCACACGTGCGGGTCGCCGCTGGGCGCGACCTGGGCCGGCAGGTCGGCACCGTTGACCGTCACGACCACCTTCGAGCGCTCGCTTGGCGAGCCGCCACAGAGGCCGAGGATGAGAAAGAGCGGGCGCGCCTCGTCCGCGCCGCCTGCAAACCGAATGGCGAAGGTGTGGGCGCGGCCCCCCGCCCACTTGTCCTTGATCGCCGGGTGGATGTAGGGCCAGTCCTTCGGCGTGCTTCTGCCGACCGTGTGGACGACGGGGTTGGGAAACACTCGCAGGTAGGCCTGGTAGCCCT